>CAZMWD010000018.1:0-15229 GCA_964569685.1 uncultured Cocleimonas sp.
AAGCCTTGCACTGAAAGTGCATAGTTTTGAACTAGCGTATTGGAACAATAAAAAAGAGATGCAAATGCATCTCTTTTTTTATCAAGTATTGTTAGACAATATTGATATAAATATTTTAAATTGGATTTTCATAAAAAATATACGAAGTAGAGTAATCACTAAATTCAAAATACACTTTTTTCTCGCCTTCATCTTGCACCCCATTAAAATTGGCATCTAAAACACCATAACCATAACGATAAGGGCGATCTTGATCACCACTTGTTGCAATTCCAGTTGTTAATTTATCAATTTTAATAAACTTCTTTACTAGTTTTTCGCCCGCATAAACTTCCAAAACACCATTCGTTCCTGTCCAATTATTAATGGCCCGTCCAAATTTATTCTGTGACTCTTGCGTACACGCGCTTAAACTTATAACCAGTACGCTCAATAAAACTAACTTTTGCTTTAACTGTTTCATGGTATCTTTTCCTTTGATCTTATTTAAGGGATCTCTGATCAAGTATAATAAAATTCTGTAAGCCTCTAGGGCATCATATCCTAGGCGTACTTTGAAATGAATGCTTTATTACCTTCATAAAAAAGTGCAACAACGAAAATGATACCCTAGAGACTTACCCTGCGGGGCTTAGCCAAGTTTCCAATTTCTTCGTTATTTGTTTTTACCATAGAATAACTATGCAAAAAAAAAATGCCTCGATCTTGGAAACTTGGCGTTGCCAGAATTTATTAGACTTGATCAGAAACCCCTTAAACATTGTTCTGCTATCATCATAATATGACAATTTTATATTATATTCACGACCCAATGTGCAGTTGGTGTTGGGCTTTTGCTCCCACATGGAAGAAAATCCTACAACAACTACCCGACAATGTCAGCATAGAATATCTGTTAGGTGGGCTTGCTCCTGATAGCGATGAGCCTATGCCCAAAGCCTTACAAAATCAAATAGCAGGCTATTGGAAAACCATCGAGCAGAAAGTCCCCGGAACACGTTTTAATTATGATTTTTGGTCTAAATGTACGCCTAAGCGTTCCACTTACCCTGCTTGTCGTGCTGTTATTGCTACAAAAACACAAAATCCTCGTGCTGAAAATACAATGATTAACGCGATTCAAACAGCTTACTATTTAAATGCTCAAAACCCTTCTGATCTTGATACGCTTATTTCACTTGCTAAAAATATTGGTTTAAATGTGAAACAATTTAAAGCGGATATTAATAGTGATGAAACTCACAACCAACTATTACAAGAGATTAAATTTTCACAACAAATTGGCGCGCGAGGATTCCCTAGTTTAGTCCTGGAACACAACAAACAACATTATTTTATTCCACTGAATTACAATGATAAAACGAACGTTCTAAAGGGTATTGAAAAAATACTAAATACCTAAGTTTTTATTTACTCATCTTTTTGCTTTAGTAAACGCCTGCATATTTGGGCTTTGCGGTGAACTAGCATTAGGCTACAATTTAATTAAAATGTTTTGAAGCATCCATACTTTTATGTAGGATACGTATTATAAGAATATCTTGGCTTATCTTCTTATAAAATATTAAATGTGAACGGTGCTCAAAGCACAAATATTCTAGACGAATATACTCAACCTCTGTTCCTAAATTAGGATGTTCATCCAGAGTCTCAAAACATTTTTCTAGTGATTTATGATACTCAATCATAACATTAGCACCGAAGTTAATAATGGAATAATCAAGAATAGAACCTAAATCATCATTAGCTTTATTTGAAAGACTATACATTTACACTGTGTCTTTCCTTAGTATCATTTAAAATATCAGTCATGCTTCGTTCGCTAATTCCACTTTCCTCACCTTCAATTAAAGCAAAACGAAGTAATTCAATTTTATGTTTATATTCCTGATCATGACGAATTAGTTCACGAAGATACTCACTATCATTTCCATACTGTCCTGATTTTACTTGTGATTTAATCCATGTGTCTTGCTGCTCAGTAACAGTTATAGTTTTTCGTTGCATAGACATAACAAGCTCTCCAGTTCATCAATATAGTATGATTATATCATACTATATATCATTGTTCCTTTTCACTGGGTATGTAACTAGGAGGTGTCCGAGAACTAAGGACAGGCTCCTAGCGCAATGCTTGAATTAGCCATACTCTCGTGCAAAGGTCTCAAATTATTTACCAATACAAAAACTACTAAAAATCTCACCCAATAAATCATCCGATGTAAATTTTCCGGTGATTTTTCCCAGCTCATCTTGTGCTAATCGTAATTCTTCTGCCATTAGTTCCCCCGCATTGAACTTTTTAAGCTGAATTTCGGCATTATCAACATAGTTTTGAGTCTCATCCAACGCTTGTAAATGCCGGCGACGCGCAATAAAGGTATCTTCACTTTCGTTTTGATAGCCCATGCGTTGTTTTAATTGTTCTTTAAGATCATCAATACCGTGTTTTTGTTTCGCAGAAATGTATATATCGTTACCCAGTTTATTACTAAGTGGGTCTATTTTACCGTCTATCGCTATCGCTTTATTTAAATCAATTTTGTTATACACGGTTATAATCGGTGCAGCATCACCCAGTTTATTTTTTATATTATCCAATATTTGCTGGTTTTCACCGCTGTCTTTGGTATCGGTAATATCAATTAAATGCAAAATTAAGTCGGCTTTTTCAACTTCTTGCCACGCTCGGTCTATCCCTATTTTTTCAACCGGATCATCACTTTCACGTAAGCCTGCGGTATCTATTAAATGCAATGGCAAACCATCTAAGTTAATAGCTTCGCGCAATACATCGCGGGTTGTTCCTGCAATATCGGTGACAATTGCGGTTTCATTGCCAGCCAGAGCATTGAGTAAACTTGATTTACCCGCATTCGGTTTACCCACTATAACGAGGTGTATGCCATCTCGCAGTAATTTACCTTGTTTTGCTTTGCGCTTTATTTCATTGAGCTGATCTTTAATAGATTCTAAACGTAATGTAACGCTTTCGTCTGCTAGAAAATCAATTTCTTCTTCTGGAAAATCCAACGCTGCTTCCACATAAATCCGTATTTCAATTATCTTTTCTAACAAGGTATTAATCGTATCAGAAAATTCACCTTGTAATGAGCGTAACGCCGAACGCGCTGCTTGCTCTGAACCAGAATCTATCAGGTCTGCAATCGCTTCTGTTTGCGTTAAATCTAGTTTGTCATTGAGAAATGCACGTTCAGAAAATTCACCCGCACGTGCTAGCCGTGCGCCTAATTGCAGACAACGTTGTATCAACATATCAAGCACGACTTGACCGCCGTGACCTTGTAGTTCTAAAA
This sequence comes from uncultured Cocleimonas sp., assembly GCA_964569685.1. GTDB lineage: Bacteria > Pseudomonadota > Gammaproteobacteria > Thiotrichales > Thiotrichaceae > Cocleimonas. The sequence continues at coordinate 3,318 of CAZMWD010000018.1, forward strand.
CATGCTCTCCTGTAAAGGAATGCGGTGCGGGGAAATACAGTGCAATACCATCATCTAGCATTTCTCCTTTTTCATCTTGAAATAAACGATGACTCGCTTTACGAGGAGCAGGAAGTAAGCCTAAAATCTGAACGGCTATGTATGGAACATCATCACCTGAGATGCGAATAATGCCTACACCACCTCGACCGGATGGCGTTGCAATGGCAACAATGGTATCGGTATTATTATTAGAATTATCGCACCCGTTTTTATTACCCGTTGTATGCTGTTTAAGCATCATCACCTAATATTTTTCGAGTGATATACCACTGTTGTGCAATGCCTAAAATATTGTTCACGACCCAGTAAAGTACTAATCCAGCAGGGAAGAATAAGAACATCACGGTGAAAATAATCGGTAGATACATAAAAATCTTTTGCTGCATTGGGTCTTGCATCATCGGCGGATTCAACTTTTGTTGAAACCACATACTCGCACCCATAATAATGGGCAAGATAAAGGTTGGATCCCTAATAGATAAATCTTTATACCACAAAATCCAAGGTGCTTGGCGCAATTCTACACTTTCTAATAAAACCCAATATAAGCCCATAAACACTGGCATTTGAATCAACATCGGTAAACAACCGCCCAATGGGTTTATTTTTTCCTTTTTATAAAAAGCAAAGGTTTCTTTTTGTTTTGCCTGCGGATCGTTTTTGTATTTTTCGCCAATCGCTTTTATCTTTGGCGCCATTTTCTTCATTTTTGCCATTGAACGATAACTGATAGCAGAGGGATAAAAGAAGATCAGTTTAATTAGCATTGTGAGTAAAATAATAGTCCAACCCCAATTACCCACGTATCCATGAATAAAATCCATCACTGCAAAGATAGGTTTAGAAACAACGGAAAAAATACCGTAATCAACGGTAAGATCAAGCCCTTTTGAGATAGCTTCTAAATCAGCTTGTATTGCGGGCCCTACATAAAATTTATTTTTAAATGTATAGCTACTGCCAGCATTGATTATTTTTTCGGGTGACTTCACACCAATAATAAATTTAGACTTATCTTTATAATAAGTCGTGTAATAGGTATTTTCATATTCTTTATTTGGAACCCAAGCACTCACAAAGTAATGTTGGATCATTGCTAACCAACCCCCTTTTACTTGTATATTAAGGTCTTCATCTTCAATATCACTAAAGCTTACTTTTACATATTTATCATCATAGTAAGCAGTGCCAGTATAGGTTTGCACGCCTGTTAAAAAATTGCCCTTACTTTTTACTTTGCCGTGCGTTAGTTGTAAATATTCATTCCCAATCCATGGGTTCGCTGATTGATTATCTATCTGCTTTTCTATATTAATTAAAAAACTACCACGTTCAAAGATAAAACGTTTAGTCACTGTAATGCCTTCATTATTTAACCAAACAAGAGGCACAACTAATTGCGTTTGACCTTCTTCTAAAATAAATTGGCTTTGTTGTGCCTTAAATAATGCATGATGATTAGGGGCTTGTTTACTATCTGTTTTATGAATTAAACCCGATTGTGCCGCATAGCTTTTATTGGTATCTATGATTCGAACGGCTTGATCTTTTTTCTTAAGACTAACAGGATAAGTAGGAAGGTCTGCTTGTATTATTGTGCCTCCTTTTAAATCTATATATAAATCTAAAACATCTGTTTTTATGTGTATTTTTTTAACATTATTATCTTTTGCTATATCAACCACTGGAATATCGTTAACTGAGGTTGCACCAACCGCCGACACGTTATTTGGAATATCATTAGGAATATCAACGGTATTCTTATTTTGATTTGAACCTGATGAAGCGGTTTGACTATTGCTTACGCCTGTTTTAGCAGGTGGCTTGGGCGCATTTTCTTGTTGCCATGTAGTCCAAATAAGAAACCCAAGAAAAAATAAAGTCAGATACAAAAAGGGGCGTTGTTGATCCATGGGATAAAAACTCTAGTCTGATGAATGGGCAAATTTTTTATTAATAAAATGCCATTGAGTATCAATTTGGTGACGCATAACTTTGTTATCAAGCTTTACAGCAGGTGGTTTACACATCGCAATAATATCCACGGCGGGTAAGGTATGCTGGTTGAGCCTAAAGCTTTCACGAAAAATGCGCTTAATTTGGTTTCTATCAACCGCATTTTTCGCGCATTTTTTCGATATTGCTAATCCAAGTCGTGGATGACCTAAATTATTCTTTCTCACTAATACTGTAAATGCATGATTACCAAATCGGTTTGCATTATCAAAAACAAATTGATAATCGTCTGAATTTAACAGTTTTAAATTGGGTGTGAACGTATAATTTTCTAGTAGCTTAGACACTTAAATTAAACGCTTAAATACTCTATCTTATGTTATTGCTAACAATATTAGATAATATTTCAATTTAAGGGGTAAGTACCGCACGACCTTTCGCGCGTCTTGATTTTAATACTTTACGTCCACCGACGGTACTCATTCGTGCACGAAATCCGTGTGTACGTTTACGTTTTAAAACACTGGGTTGAAATGTTCTTTTCATCACTAAACCTATTTAACTAAATGTTGTTAAAAATAAAATATTGTTAACTAAAAACAAGCTAACTTAAACCAAATTCGTACAATTTAACAGCGCAACTAAACAACCATTACTTTGACGAACAAAAGGGCGGAAAAAATACGCTACGAAGCTATAAAAGTCAATCTATTTTAGCTTTTTCTAATAATAATAACTAAATCTTATTAAATTATTATTTGAACCAAAAATCACTTGTGGATAACTTATAAGTGAGAGTATGATATTGGATGTCTTTACAGACAGTTTTGCACTGAGTTATTGTATTCACGTTTATTAATTATCTTCCCCAATATAAGATACATTAAAATAATTATGTGATACCCACTCCATAAAATAAATATTTATTTAAATCAATCGCTTATATTGATTTAACCACTCTTATTTGCGCCATTATTTGCGCCATTATTTTGCGCTGCTTTTTAGCCCTCTATTTAAAAGGATTTTTTGATGCTTTGGCAACAATGTTTAAATCAACTTGAAAACATCTTGTCAGACCAAGAAATTAATACATGGTTGCGTACATTGCATGGTACCCAACATAACAATGTTTTAGTTTTACTCGCGCCTAATCCATTTGTCTTGCAATATGTTCAAGAACATCATTTAGAGCGTATTAACGAACTTGTTAAAAATATTAGTGCAGATGCAACCATGCAAGTTATTTTACAAATTGGTTCTCATGAAGCGACTTCTAGTGTTTCTGAAACCGTTTCAACCCCTCAACAGAATATTAATACTAACGTCACTAACAACGTTCAGTCATCTCAATTTAATCCGAGACAAACACAGAATAACAACATTCAAGCCACCGTAAATAATAAATCATTTACTAATAATATTAATAAAAAAATGGTGTTTGACAATTTTGTAGAAGGTAAATCAAATCAATTAGGGGTAGCTTCTGCTAAACAAGTGGGAGATAACCCCGGTGTTTCTTATAATCCTCTGTGCATTTATGGTGGTGTAGGGCTTGGAAAAACACATTTAATGCATGCCATTGGCAATCGTATTTTAGAATTACATCCAAATTCAAAAGTTGTTTATTTAACATCCGAACGTTTTGTTAACGATATGGTTACCGCGCTTCGAACCAATAAAATAGATAAATTTAAAGATCATTATCGTTCGGTTGATGCCTTATTAATTGATGATATTCAATTTTTCTCTGGTAAAAATAGATCGGTAGAAGAGTTTTTTCATACCTTTAATGCGCTACTTGATGGTCAAAAACAAATAATCCTCACCAGTGATCGTTACCCTCGTGATGTAGAAGGTATCGATGATCGTTTACGTTCGCGGTTAAACTCTGGTTTAACGGTTGAAATTGAGCCACCAGAGCTTGAAACACGGGTTGCCATACTCCACACCAAACTTGAGCAACACCATCTTGTTATGCCTAAAGATGCTGCCTTTTTTATAGCAGAGCGTTTTCGCTCCAATATTCGTGATCTTGAAGGCGCTTTACAACGTGTTATAGCCAGTTTACGTTTACACCAAACAACAAATATTACACTTGATTTTGTACATAATGCGCTTCGTGATCAGCTAGCAAGCCAAGATAAAAGGGTCACTGTCGATAATATTAAAAAGACCGTAGCCCAACACTATAATATTAAAACATCGGATATGGAATCTAAACGAAGAACACGTTCTATTGCACGTCCAAGGCAGATGGCAATGGCATTATCAAAAGAATTAACCAACCACAGTTTACCGGAAATTGGTGTATTCTTTGGTAATAGAGACCATACCACTGTGTTACATGCCTGTAGAAAAATTAAAGAATTGGCAACCACAGATACTACATTAGAGGAAAGTTATCGTATTTTAGAACGTACATTAACGCGCTAATTTGGCACACTAGATTAGAAAAATTAACACCGAACAAACTGTTGAAAAGTATTTTTATAGATCATGTATCACTTGTGGATAAAAAACAGGCAACTTTATTTACTTCACTTATCCACAATTGCTACACAGGTATATTATGCTTTTTTAGATAATTTACCCACACCACTTTTCAGGCATAACTATATGATTTATAAATAAAATTTAGACTTATCACCAATAAAATATTGGCCCTATTATTACTATTATCTTTATATATTAAATACTATATTAATTATGAAACTTACTATTTCCAAAGAATCACTGGTTGAACAACTTTCTCATGTTGCAGGAGCAGTAGAGAAAAAACAAACGAGCAAAATACTTGAAAATATATTAATTCAACTCGATGAAGATAAATTAAAATTAGTAGGTACAGATCTAGAAATTGAAATGTCTACAGATCTTGATATTCAAGCAGAGTCGACAGGCAGAATTACAGCACCTGCACGAAAGTTTTTAGATATTTGTAAAGCATTGCCCAATGATAGTTTTGTATTACTAGAAATGGTTAACGAGCGTTTAACAATTAAAAGTAAACGCAGTCGCTTTGAATTGGCAACACTACCTGCTGATGAATTTCCTATTTTGGATGATATCCCAATCAACCAAGAATTTAATATTCCCGAAAATAAGCTAAAACAATTATTTGATCACGTCTCATTTTCGATGGCTAATCAGGACGTTCGTTATTATTTGAATGGTTTATTGCTTGATTTTAATTCATCCAATCTTACCGTTGTAGCTACTGATGGGCATCGTTTGGCTATATCAACGTTAAATAGTGAATTTGTGGAAACAAAATCAACCGATAAACTGAGTATTATCGTTCCGCGAAAAGGTATCCTAGAATTGTCGCGATTACTTGATGCAAGCAGTCAAATACCTGTTTCTGTTCAAGTCAGTGAAAATCATATTCGAATTATTAAAGATAATATTCGTTTTACTTCTAAATTGATTGATGGGAAATATCCTGATTATCAAGCAGCCATACCAAGTAACAGCACCCACACGTTAAAATTACAACGTGAAGAATTGCGAGATACTTTGTCTCGTGTGGCAATATTATCTAATGAAAAGTTTCGAGGAATACGGATTACCTTGAACAAGGGAATTAACAATGGTGCGAACAACGGAACGATGAGTTTTCATTCCAATAACCCTGAAAACGAAAGTGCGGAAGAAGAAATTGATGTGGATTTTTCTGCTGATGAATTAGAAATTGGTTTTAATGTAACGTATTTATTAGAAGCCATTAATCATTTAGAAGGTGATATTATCAATTTTGAAATAACCTCTGCAGATAGTAGTGCCTTACTTTATTCAGAAGATGATGTGGATACGCGTTATGTTGTTATGCCCATTCGTTTATAGTTTTGTTTAGACGGAAAAAAATAATTAATGTGGGTCGAAAAATTACAGATTCAAAATTGCCGAATTTTAAAAAATATTGAATTAAATTTATCGCCACACTTTAATATTATTTGTGGTGATAATGGTTCTGGTAAAACCAGTTTTTTAGAAGCATTAAGTTTATTATCAAAGGGACGTTCGTTTAGAACGTCTCGAATATCCGAAGTCATTAGTCATAATCAATCTTCCGTATTGGTTTCTTCATCAATTAAAAATAAATCGGGTATTATCAGTCAAATAGGAATTGAAAAATCATCTGATAAAACACAGATTAGGATTAATAAAAAAGATATTTATAGGCAGTCAGAACTAAGTCGCCATCTTCCTATCACTATTATACATCCTGACTCTATAAAATTAATTACCGGTTCTCCTGCTGAAAGACGCGCATTTATTGATTGGTTATCATTTTATTTAGATACTGACTTTCATCAAGTATGGAAAAAATACCAGCATATTTTAAAACAACGTAATAGTTGTTTAAGAAATAAAGCACATCGTTACGCATTGGATGATTGGACAAAAGAATTAATTAAATTACAACCGATTATTCATCAGTATCGTTTAAAGTCATTGCATAAATTACAAAAAAAAATAACATTCATTTCTTCTGAAATTTTGGGTGATATCAGTTGTGATGTGCAGTTAAAAAGTGGGTTTCCACAAAATTTAGATTTAGATGAAAAAACGTTATCTGATTATTATAATGATAAATTGGATTTTGATATTAAATTAGGTCGAACTCAAGCAGGTGTTCATCGAGCTGATTTAATTATTTCTATGAATGGAATACCCGCAATACAATCTGCATCACGGGGTCAATTAAAATTAATTGCAATTACGTTATTGCTTGCTCAAAACAATACTATCCACGATGAAAATAATAGTGATGCAATTATCATCATTGATGATATTGCTGCCGAATTAGATAGTGTTAATAAAAAAATATTAATTAATTATCTTATTCAACTGGATCAGCAATTAATTATTACTACACCACTGAACGATAAAATAAAAATAAAAGACGCTAAAATGTTTCACGTGAAACATGGTGAAATTAGCAGTGAAGCATCTATTTTGAAATAAGTAATAATGTCAGTAATAGTGTATAATAAATAGCTCAATATAATGGGTTTAGACATGTCTGAAGAACAGAAATACGATTCCTCCAGTATTACGGTACTAAAAGGGTTAGAAGCGGTTAGAAAGCGTCCTGGGATGTATATTGGTGATACCGATGATGGTAGCGGATTACATCATATGGTATTTGAGGTGGTTGATAACTCAATTGATGAAGCACTCGCGGGGCATTGTACTGAAATAACCGTTACTTTGCATACCGATGGTGCTGTTTCGGTATTTGATGACGGGCGTGGAATTCCAGTAGATGAGCATGAAGAAGGTGGTTCAGCCGCTGAAATCATCATGACTGTTTTACATGCGGGTGGTAAATTTGATGATAACTCATACAAAGTCTCCGGTGGTTTGCACGGTGTGGGTGTTTCGGTTGTAAACGCGCTTTCTGAAAAACTAATTCTAACGATTCAACGTGATGGCAAAGTACATCGTCAAGAATATTCTTTAGGTGACCCCGTCACTAAAATGGAAATTATAGGCGATACTGATGGTACTGGTACCGAAGTTCGTTTTTTACCCAGCAAAGAAATATTTGCTATTCATGAATACAGTTTTGATATTCTAGCGAAACGTTTACGTGAACTATCATTTTTAAATTCAGGCGTTCGTATTCATTTGATAGACGAGCGTGGTGAAGGGGAAGATATAGTCTTTGAATACGAAGGCGGTATTGGTGCTTTTGTTGCTCACCTCAATAGAAATAAAACCCCAATCCATGACAATGTCATTAGTTTTGATGTAATGAAAGATGATGTGGGTGTCGAAGTTTCGTTACAGTGGAATGATTCTTACCAAGAAAATATATTTTGTTTTACAAACAATATTCCGCAACGCGATGGTGGTGCGCATTTATCCGGTTTTAGAACCGCATTAACACGTACCTTAAATCAATACATTGATCGCGAAGGTATTTTATCAAAAAAGAAAAGCGACAAGGTTTCTTTAACCGGTGATGATGCCCGCGAGGGTTTAACCGCGGTGCTGTCAGTGAAAGTACCTGATCCTAAATTTTCATCTCAAACCAAGGATAAGCTGGTTTCATCCGAGGTAAAAGGTATTGTTGAATCCGCAATGGGTGAGGCACTATCTGACTTTTTGATGGAGAACCCAGTAGAAGCAAAAATCATTTGTAATAAAATGGTGGATGCCGGTCGTGCCAGAGAAGCGGCTCGTAAAGCACGTGAAATGACACGTCGCAAAGGCGCATTAGATATTGCGGGACTACCAGGGAAGCTAGCCGACTGTCAGGAAAAAGATCCGGCATTATCAGAAATATACCTAGTGGAGGGCGACTCAGCGGGAGGTTCTGCCAAGCAGGGGCGTGATCGTCGTACGCAAGCGATATTGCCATTAAAAGGTAAAATCCTAAACGTAGAAAAAGCACGTTTTGATAAAATGTTGCAATCACAGGAAGTCGGCACGCTGATAACCGCGTTAGGTTGTGGCATCGGTAAAGAAGAATTTAATCCTGATAAATTACGTTATCACCGGATTATAATCATGACCGATGCGGACGTGGATGGTTCTCATATTCGAACCTTATTATTAACGTTCTTCTATCGTCAGATGAAAGAATTAGTAGAGCGTGGTCATATTTATATTGCGCAACCACCGCTGTATAAAATTAAAAAGGGTAAACAAGAACAATATGTAAAAGACGATAATGAATTAGAAAGTCATTTATTACAACTTGCCATGGACGGTGCGGGTTTGTTTGTTAATGAATCAACACCGGCTATTCAAGGTGAAGCATTAGAAACCTTAGCGAAACAGTTTGTTGTTGTTAATCATCTGATCAAAAGATTAGGGCGTCGTTTTGAACCTGATATTCTCGAATCACTGTTATTTAGTAGCATGGGCGCTACAGAGATTAATAAGCAGTCAGTCCAAAACTGGATGAAAACGGCGACGGAAGCATTGGAAGTTAAATTCAATGGTACAAGAAGTTATCAGGCAGAATTTAAAGAATTAGAAGGTGATGATTGGACTGTAAAGGTAACGCGCTTAATGCACGGTGTAGATACGGATTTCTTCTATAGTAAAGATTTCTTTGAAACGCCAGAAAGTAAATTATTGTTTGAATTGAATCAAAAGCTCGATGGATTATTAACAAAAGAATCTTATATAGAACGTGGTGAGAATAGAGAATACGTTAACCGCTTTGATAAAGTAATGGATTGGTTAACAAAAGAAGCACAAAAAGGTTTAACCATACAACGCTATAAAGGTCTAGGTGAAATGAACCCAGACCAATTATGGGAAACCACCATGGATCCTGAAGTGCGCATAATGATTCAAGTAAATATTGAAGATGCATATCAGGCAGATGAAGTGTTTACAACGTTGATGGGTGATAACGTAGAACCACGTCGCGAGTTTATAGAGAAAAATGCACTATCTGTTGTAAACCTTGATGTGTAGTAGTAATTAATATAATTAAAACAAAGGGGTATGACTAGTTGAGTTAATTTGATAATTAGTCGTTAACAATTATAAATGAGAGTAATCACAGCTAACACCAATGGAATACGTGCCGCCGCAAAAAAAGGATTTTTTGATTGGCTGGATAAACAAGATGCCGATTTTGTGTGTATTCAAGAAACCAAAGCACAGGTGCATCAATTAGAAGATGAATGTTTCCATCCAATGCATGCCTATTATCACGATGCTCAAAAGAAAGGTTACAGCGGTGTAGCAATCTACTCAAAGGTTAAACCCGATCTAGTAATATCTGGCATGGGCAATGAGGAGTTCGACGCAGAGGGACGATATTTAGAGGTTCAAATAGGTAATTTAAGTGTTATTTCCTTATATATGCCATCGGGCTCATCAAAAGAAGAACGACAACTGGCAAAATATCGCTGTATGGCTTTCTTTTTACCAAAGATGCAAAAAATGAAAGCATCGGGTCGTGATTTTATTATCTGTGGTGATTGGAATATCGCACATAAAAATGAAGATATAAAAAACTGGAAAGGTAATAAGAAAAATTCAGGTTTTTTACCAGAAGAACGTGCGTGGTTAGATACCCTCTTTGATGAAGAAGGTTTTGTGGATGCGTTTCGAGAATTAGAACAAGAAGAACATGCGTATACTTGGTGGTCTAACCGCGGACAAGCCTATGCAAATAATACCGGTTGGCGCATTGATTATCATATTTTGTCGCCAAGCTTAAAGGGTAAAGTTATGCGCACTGAAATTTATAAAAAAGAAAAATTTTCTGATCATGCGCCACTCATAATTGATTATGATTACTGATGGTGTAGCATCAACTTTCGATAAAAATAGTGGCGAGATAAAAAGCTGGGCAGATACGTGGAAAGCTTTTTTAAAACCCGCTGTTATACGCATGCTGTTTTTAGGTTTTTCTGCTGGAATACCTATCTTATTAATTTTTTCATCGCTATCGCTTTGGTTAGGTGAAGCGGGGTTAAAAAAATCCAGTATTACTTTTTTTAGCTGGGCGGCATTAGGTTATTCTTTCAAATTTGTTTGGGCGCCGTTGGTTGATAAGCTCCCTATTCCCTTTTTAAAGTCATGGCTAGGACAACGCCGATCTTGGTTATTAGTTGCTCAACTATCTATAGTATTTTCAATTGTATGGATGGCATTTATTAATCCAGCTGATGGTTCAACATCATTAACAACCATGGCATTAGCCGCCGTTTTATTGGGTTTCTCATCTGCAACACAAGATATAGTGATTGATGCTTATCGAATAGAATCTTCTAAAAACAAAGACTTACAAGCATTGATGTCTTCATCTTATATTGTTGGTTATCGCATAGGAATGATTGTTGCGGGTGCGGGAGCATTATATTTAGCGGCCTATTTTGGAACGACTAAAGAGAATTATCAATACGATGCTTGGAAGTGGACCTACATAATAATGGCCGGAACAATGGCGGTAGGGATTATTACTACTTTTATAATTTCAGAACCTGATAGAGGAAAGTTAGCAGTACATTCGACGCTTGATTATTTACGCTTTTTATTGATGTTTATGATTGCTGTTGCAGGCTTTATCGGCTTGTTTTTTTATAGCAGTGAGTTGATTAAAAGCATCAAAATAGTAGCTACAGTATTGACCATAAATACGCCATTAATGGGTTTATTGGTTGAAACCACACGCTTAGTTTTTGCCATTATAGTCGCTGCTATTTTGACAAAACTAATGATTAGTTTTCACGTGGTGAATAAAGAAATGGTGATTGAAGCGTATATTGAACCGATTCGTGATTTCTTTGTTCGTTATGGAAAAAACATCGCAATATTATTATTATTATTAGTTGGTTTGTATCGAATATCGGATATTGTATTAGGTGCGATATCCAATGTTTTTTATCAAGATATGGGCTTTTTAAAAGAAGAAATTGCTACAGGTGTAAAGGTTTGGGGAGTCGTTGCTGCTATTTTTGGTGGTTTATTAGGGGGCGCATTATCCATTCGTTATGGTGTTTTAAAAGTGCTGTTTGCTGGTGCGGTGGTTTCTGCGGCGACTAATTTGCTATTTATGCTATTGGCGAAATCAGGTCATGATCTAACATTATTTTATATAGTAATTTCAGCAGATAACTTTGCCGCTGGTTTTGCGGGTGCTGCTTTTATAGCGTTCTTATCAAGCTTAACGAATATTTCATTTACCGCAATGCAGTATGCAATATTTAGCTCGCTTATGACGTTATTGCCAAAAACATTGGGTGGTTATTCAGGTTCAATAGTTGAAGGAATCGGTTATTCTGATTTCTTCTTATTAACGTCTTTGTTAGGTTTACCGGTGTTAATACTTATTTGGCTGGCGCATAAACATTTATCCATTAATTCTAGGACAAGCTCCAAGATTTAATCAAATGATTCAAACGTATTCCAAGTACTAAAATCACCGTCAGCATTTT
>CAZMWD010000019.1:0-2951 GCA_964569685.1 uncultured Cocleimonas sp.
GCATAATCGAGTTATCCATTTCAGGGAAAAGACCCTGAAAGGGTAAGCTCGCTAAAATTAAATCATTCATTCAGGTATCTCTCAGTTTATTTATATTATACTACGCCCCATTAAAACTGGGGTTGTTGTGCTTGTAAAAGTAATGATTGTCCCCATTCTGTTTATTCTGTGATTTGCAATTTCAAAATACAATAATCAGTGATACGGTCATTACAGGGGAAAGAAAAGATCATGTTAGGAAATGTCGCCAAAAGAATATTCGGCAGTCGCAATGACCGCTTAGTCAAGGCTTATAGCAATACCGCCAAAAATATTACTACGTTTGAAGATGAAATGTCAGCGTTAGATGACGCGAGCCTTCAAGCGAAAACGGTTGAGTTTCGCGAGAAATTAAAACAAGGAAGCTCGCTAGAAGATATTTTGCCAGAAGCATTTGCGGTGGTTCGTGAAGCGGGTAAACGAGTCATGGGGATGCGCCATTACGATGTGCAGATGGTCGGTGGCATGGTGCTTAATGAAGGTAAGATTGCAGAAATGCGTACCGGTGAAGGTAAAACGCTGGTTGCAACGTTGTCAGCTTATCTAAACGCATTAACTGGAAAAGGTGTTCACGTTATTACGGTGAATGATTATCTAGCGCAACGTGATTCTGAATGGATGTCTAAACTTTACGGGTTTTTAGGTTTAAGCACGGGGGTGATTATCAATGGTATTGATCATCAGCAGCGTCAAGCGGCTTACGCGGCTGATATTACCTACGGTACAAACAACGAATTCGGTTTTGATTATTTGCGCGACAATATGGCATTTAACAAAGAAGAACGTGTACAACGTGAACTCAATTTTGCGATTGTTGATGAGGTTGATTCTATCCTGATCGATGAAGCGAGAACGCCTTTGATTATTTCGGGTGCAGCGGAAGATTCATCCGAGCTTTATACTGCGATTAATAAAATAATCCCGTTGCTTTCTAAACAAGAAGGCGAGGAAACCAAAGAAGGCGAAGAAGATACGGGTGATTACACGGTTGATGAAAAAAGTAAGCAGATATTTTTAACTGATATGGGTCACGAATCCGCCGAAGTATTATTACAAAAAGCGGGTATTCTGCCAAAAGGTCAGGGTTTATATGACAATGCCAGTATTTCGGTATTGCATCATTTAAATGCGGGGTTGCGCGCCCATACGCTCTTTGAAAAGAACGTCGATTACATTATCACCGATGGTGAGATTGTGATTGTTGATGAATTTACCGGTCGTACTATGCCAGGTAGGCGTTGGTCAGACGGTTTACATCAAGCAGTAGAAGCCAAAGAAGACGTTAATATTAACGCCGAAAACCAGACAATGGCATCCATCACTTTCCAGAATTACTTCCGTTTGTATGACAAGTTATCGGGAATGACCGGAACCGCAGATACAGAAGCATTTGAGTTAGAGTCCATCTATGGTTTGGAAGTGGTTGTTATTCCTGGCAATAAACCGCTCAATAGAGAAGATGGTAATGATCTTGTATATATGACAGAAGAAGAAAAATACGAGGCAATCGCCAAAGAAATCGACTACTGTCAGAAAAAAGGTCAGCCCGTTTTAGTGGGTACAGCATCGATAGAAACATCCGAAGTGTTATCAGACTTATTGGATAAGATGAATGTAAAGCACGAAGTGTTAAATGCAAAACAACACGAACGTGAAGCCAATATTATCGAAAATGCAGGACAACCTGGCGCTTTAACTATCGCGACCAATATGGCAGGTCGTGGTACGGATATTGTATTGGGTGGCTCATTAGAAGCAGAATTAAAAGCACTTGGCGAAGATGCGGGTGACACTGAAATCGCCACACTTAAAGTCGATTGGCAAAAACGTCACGATAGGGTTATTGAAGCGGGTGGCTTACACATTATCGGTACAGAACGCCACGAATCACGCAGAATTGATAATCAACTACGCGGTCGTGCAGCGCGTCAAGGTGATCCTGGTTCATCACGTTTCTTCTTGTCATTGGAAGATAACTTAATGCGGATTTTTGCATCCGATAAAGTGAAGGCGATTATGCAGCGTTTGGGCATGGAAAAAGGTCAAGCGATTGAAGCCAAAATGGTGTCAAAGTCTATCGAAAATGCGCAACGTAAAGTAGAAGGGCATAACTTTGATATTCGTAAAAACCTACTGGAATATGATGATGTTGCTAATGATCAACGTAAAGTGGTGTATGAACAGCGCTCGGATTTATTAGAAGCAGGGGACGTAGCAGATTCGATTCAATCGTTTATTTATGATGTGATTGATACGACGATTAATCAGTACATTCCACCGCAAAGTTTGGATGAACAATGGGATGTAGAAGGCTTAACTAAAACGTTAAGCGATGATATGGGCGTGAATTTGGATATTCAGGGTTGGTTGGATAAAGATGATCAACTCTATGAACAACCGTTGCGCGAAAAGATTCAAGAGGCTATTTCTACTATTATCTCTGATAAAGAAGAGCAGATTGGTGCAGAAAGTATGCGTCGTTTAGAACGCGATATTATGTTGCATGTGTTAGATAGTCACTGGAAAGAACATTTAGCGTCAATGGATTATTTACGTCAATCTGTTGGCTTACGTGGTTATGCGCAAAAAGATCCGAAGCAAGAATATAAGCGTGAAGCCTTTGATATGTTTGAAGAATTACTCGGTAAAATCAAACAAGATGTGGTCATTTTCTTAACCAAACTAGAAATCACGCAACCAGAAGAAGTGGATGCGATTGAAGCGGATCATCAGCAACAGCATGAGCAACAGCCAGAAATGGAATTTAGTCACAATGAGGCGACAAGCTCCCTTTCACAAGAGCCGTCTATGGCAGATGCCGTTGATGAATTTACGCCAGAGGCATTAAGACCATTTAAACGACCGGATCAAAAAGTTGGACGTAATGATCCTTGTCCCTGTGGTTCAGGTAA
>CAZMWD010000019.1:3051-8529 GCA_964569685.1 uncultured Cocleimonas sp.
GTTAAAGGCATTCGCCTTGCCAGTCTGGAAGCGAATATTCGTTATAAAGACCGCGATGATCTTACCCTTATCGAATTAGCGGAAGGCTCAAGTGTGGCAGGTGTGTTTACTCAAAATGCATTTTGCGCTGCACCGGTCACTGTTTGTAGAGAACACTTAGAAATCACCGATGGCATTCGCCATTTAATAATAAATTCGGGTAACGCCAACGCAGGTACGGGTGAAGAAGGCTTAACATCCGCAGAAATGATTTGCGCCGAAGTTGCCGAAGAAACTATGACAGCCTTGAATAGTGTTTTACCATTTTCAACCGGAGTGATTGGTGAACAATTACCTTATTGGAAAATAGTAGAACAAGTCCCAAACCTTATCGAAAAACTAGTCGCGGATAACTGGATACAGGCAGCGACTGCCATTATGACGACGGATACCACATTAAAAGGTGTCAGTAAGTTGCTAAATATAAAGGGAAAAAAAGTGACGTTTACCGGCATGGTAAAAGGCGCGGGAATGATCGAGCCAAATATGGCAACCCTGTTAGCCTATGTAGCCACAGATGCGGGGATAGAAAATACGCATCTTCAAGAAATCCTAAATAGCGCGGTCAGCGATTCTTTTAATAGTATTACCGTTGATGGTGATACCTCCACCAATGATTCATTGATTTTAATGGCAACGGGTCAATCGGGTGTGAATATTGATGAACTGGGAGATGATGATCAACAACAAATCATCCAAACTATTCATGCGGTCTGCCAAGAATTAGCACAGGCGGTGATTCGTGATGCCGAAGGCGCAACTAAGTTTGTAACTATCGAAGTGGAAACCGCCCCTGATTATAATTACGCGAAAGAAATAGCATATTCTGTGGCGCGTTCGCCCTTGGTAAAAACAGCTTTATTTGCCAGTGATCCTAACTGGGGGCGTTTATTAATGGCGATTGGTAAAACACCGGTTAATGATTTAGATGTAAGTAAACTATCTCTGTGGCTAGGCGAAACGCAATTAATCGAAGCGGGTGAGCCGTTAGAAAGCTACAAGGAAGAACAGGGACAAATAGAAATGGATAAGGATGAGATTACTATTCGTATCCAGTTAAATACAGGTGATGCGAAAGCGACGGTTTGGACGTCTGATCTTTCACATGAATATGTAACAATTAATGCAGAGTACAGAAGTTAAAAAACGTACAACTCACTCTCCCTAGCAGGGAGAGGGGGTAAAATACAAATTATACTAACAGGTTATCTTATAATGAAAATACGTTCTCCTTTGTTCTTACTACCGTTTTTCTTATTATTAGTTTTTAGTAGCCCGCTTCTAGCAACTCAAATCACCCCTCCTATTATAACGATTAGCGATGACTGCAACGAGATACGGGCTAAATACAATTGCCCTGTACAAAAGCATCAGCTCCATTTAAGTTTTGATGATGGCGTAGGGAGCGTCACTCCCAAAATATTGGATATATTAAAACACGAGAATATTAAAGCTACTTTCCTTGTGTTAGCTAATAAAGTTGATTGTGGTAAATACCAAGCGGGTACACAATCGTACACCCTTTGCCAGCAACGATTAGAGACCTTAAAACGGATTAAACGCGAAGGGCATGATATAGGCTCACATGGTTATGAGCATTACCGCCACAGTGATTTACCTGTTGATAAGTTAAACGCAACCATTGCGCAGTCACGCCGTATACTCGAACCGTTTTTAACCACAGAGCCACCTATATTTAGGCTTCCCTATGGTGATGGTTGGTTTAATCAAGAAAAAGCACCACAGGTAATGCAAGCCTTAAAGAAGAATGGATTTGAGCACCTTGGCTGGGAAATGACAGCCTATGATTGGAATTCTAAATTTCAACACGGCGATAAAATTTTAGACAATGTGCTGGATCAACTGTGTTCTGGAAAAGGTCGAAATGGAGTGGTGTTATTCCACGATGGAATCCACGAAAATGAACACGAAGGACGTTTGTTTACGGGGAATAATCTTGCACGTTGGATTCCTAAAATGCGTTGTGTGGCTGATTTTAAACCGTTATTACACTTTAAGAAAAATCTAAAAAAGAGGTAGTAAGTATTTGATTATTAACGTTTCTGTTGCTGTTTTAATTAATGTTGATGATCAAGTCTTGATTGCAAAACGTTCTGCTAATCAGCATCAGGGTAATAAGTGGGAATTTCCTGGTGGTAAAGTTGAGGTAGGTGAAACCTCTCAAGAGGCCTTGCGTCGCGAAATAGATGAAGAACTAGGCGTTCAGATTCAATCGGCAGAATTCATTACCCAAATTATTCACACGTATACCTCGGATAACGACGCAGATAAAACCGTACAATTGGATGTGTTTGTTGTTAAAGATTGGTCGGGCGAAATTATAGGAAAAGAGAATCAGCCTATTCGTTGGGTAAATAAAAACGCATTAGTAAAATATGATTTCCCAAAAGCTAATATTGAAATAATAAATAAAATCAATAGCTTGTAATTGTTTTGTTGTGGTTTGGTTTTAATAGGCAATATAAGTAAGTCTTTGTTTTTTATAAAAAATAACAATAAATCAAGTGTTTTTCTTTTGCTCTGCTAAGCTTGAGTTAAGGACGTTTAGTGTAAGCTTGTACTGTCCTAAAATAATACCTAGGAGGCTGTCCGAAAACTGATTAGCCTACTGCGAAAAAGCTATTTTGGTCAGAATTTATGCTGATTTTCATCCAATAGAACAACTATTCGATGAAAATGACCAAAAATTCTGCCTCAAAATTGCTTTCTCTCGCTACGGCTACAGTTCTCGGACAGCCTCCTAGATCACGTAGGGTTTAATCATTCCGAAAACTAGGAGAAGGCATGTATCTACCAAGCGTAAAAGCTCTATCAGGCAATCTGGCTAAAATAAGTATATTGACCGTTTTATTTGTAACCGTCAGTACAACAAGTGCGAATGGTTGGTTTGGAAAAAATTCTAATAAAGGCGGTGGTTGGGGCAACTCTTTTAGCAACAATGGTTACGATGATAATGATTGGCCTGAGTGGACTCCAATGTATTGGATGGAAGAGTTTCTCGGTGACGACGATAATAACTACAACTACGGTCGTTACCGCTCTGCGCCAAACTATGCGAATCGGTATGGCGCGAATCAGCCTTACGGGCGAGTAGATCAAAGACCACTTGTTTCACCCTATGCTGTTCCTTATGGCAATTTTCCTTATGCAACAGCTCCTTCTTATACAACGGTTCCTCATGCGGTCGCACCAAGAGTATATTCTCCTCCCTTGCAACCACAAAGTTTATACGGCGCTGCTCCTTATGGTGCGAGAGTGCCTAATGTTGTCCCGCGACAATTTAGTAATAATAGCATGATACCTTATCCACCCAATAGATCAGGGAATACAATGCCATTTTTAGGGGGCGGTAGAAGCTTTGGAAATAATTTTAATACTAATAATTTCAGTCGTCCTTTCTCATCTGGTGGTTTTCCCGGTATGTCAGGCATGACGCCGCAACGTGGCTTCGGTGGTGGTTTTCCATCAATGGGGCCGATGGGGATGGGGTCAATGTATCCAACACCTTCGCCCATGGGAGGGTTTGGTGGATTTGGCTCGCCTTTATCTCCAATGTCTTCAATGGGCTCGCCGATGTCAGCTATGACGCCAATGTCGCCAATGTCAATGGGAACGATGGGTATGCCCGGAATGTCGCCAATGGGTGGATTTGGTTCGCCCATGTCATCTATGTCGTCACCCATGAGCATGGGAACAATGGGAATGCCGGGTATGAGCCCAATGAGTAGTTTTGGTGGGTCACCGTTCGGTGGTGGTTCTTCTTCTTTTATGCCTTTTAGATAGCATTAGAATTATAAACTAACGGATTGATTAGTTAGCTATTTTTGCTGTTCTAAACTCAGCATTTTTATCTAAAATAGAAAGAGTGTCGATTTTATCAAGGCGTATTTCCTGTTCATTGCCATCAAGTGTTACTACCAAAAACTCGGCGTGATTCTTAATACGAGTGGTTTCAGCACGCGCATTAGGTATGACTTCTCCCGATACTAATTTAATATTTAAGGGGTAGTGATGCATACAGGCGATTTCAATATAATCATAATGTGAACATTGAATGGGTGTGTAAGGCATAGTTTGTAACGTATTTATTAAAATTAAAACCACGTCATGAGGGTGTGGGTAGGTTCGTAGGCTCTAGCCTGATTATTACTACGCTGTATTCCCTCCCCTTAGCAAGGGGAGGGTTAGGGAGGGGATAGAATACTGAAATATGTGAATTTATTTCCGGTATTCTACCCTCTCCCCAACCCTCTCCCTGCTAGGGAGAGGGAGTATTTGGCATTAAGATTAAGCAAATGTTTTACACCCTTCTAGGGTGAGATCAAAACCACGTTCTAGAACGTGGTTTTTTATTTTATGATTTGTAAACTATAGAAAAAAAGGTGCGACAAACATTAAAACAGCACCGCCGATTAAAATTGCCAGTGGTAATACTATCTCATCCCCGAATCTATCAACCAACCAATAGATAAAGCTCGTGTAAATAAAAATGACGACTGCGCTAATTATCATTGAGCCGAAGGGTGCGCCCATTATAAGGGGAATCAGTAGTGCCACCCCTGTATAAATACCCGCGAAAACAAGCGGTCGGCTATGCTTTATAACAAAATAGCCGAATACAACAAAAAACAGTATTGTGATCAATTATGCGTCTTCTTCAGAGGGCAACATCATTCCCACGGTATTAAATCCGCCATCCACATACATAATTTCTGCAGAAATACCGGATGCTAAATCAGAACATAAAAAGGCGGCGGCATTACCGACTTCATCAATCGTTACATTACGACGCAATGGCGCAGAATCGGCAAATGAACGTAACATCTTTTTAAAGTCTTTAATGCCGGCTGCGGCAAGGGTGCGAATAGGGCCAGCAGAGATGCAATTAACGCGAATGCCGTCAGGGCCTAAGTCTGCCGCCATAAAACGTACCGAGGCTTCTAAACTCGCTTTTGCCATTCCCATTACATTGTAATTGGGGATGGATGCAACTGCGCCTAAATAACTCAGTGTAAGCATCGAAGGATTTTCACGACCTTGCATGAGTGGCTTGGCATATTTCGCCATTGCTAAAAAACTGTAGACACTAATATCATGCGCAATCGTCGAGCCTTCGCGGGTGGTGTTATCAACAATACTGCCTTCTAACTCTTCTTTAGGCGCAAAACCAATGGAATGCACCATTACATCTAAGCCATCCCATGTTTTGCCAAGATCAGAAAAACACTGTTTTATAGAATCATCACTACCTGCATCGAGTTCTAAAACAATCTCACTGCCTAGTTCAGTTGCTACTTTTTCGACACGCGCTTTCATGCGGTCATTAGGATAGCTAAAGGCAAGTTCGGCACCTTCACGGTGCATGGCTTTAGCAATGCCGTAAGCGATAGAACGATTAGATGCGATACCCGCGATTAG
>CAZMWD010000019.1:8629-13728 GCA_964569685.1 uncultured Cocleimonas sp.
GTTTAAAAGCACTACACCCAGCGCAAATGCAATTGCCACCGCGCATCCTATCGCGACGAAAGCAGGTATGGATATTCTTAATCAAGGCGGTAATGCGTTTGATGCGGCCGTCGCGGTGAGCGCAGTTTTAGCGGTTGTAGAACCCTATAGTTCTGGCATTGGTGGTGGGGGCTTCTGGTTATTACATCGCGTTGCAAATGCAGAAAATAAGACTCAAGATGCAAAACAGGTGATGATAGACGGTCGTGAGCGCGCACCTTTAGCTGCTACTGAAACCTTGTATCAGGATAAGCAAGGAAATGTCATTAAAGGGCTTTCAGTCAACGGCGCATTAGCTGCTGGCATCCCCGGCGAACCGGCAGCACTGGCGCACATCGCAAAACACTATGGGCGTTTACCCTTAAAAACAACACTCGCACCGGCGATTAAAGTTGCTCGTGAAGGTTTTGAAGTGGATGCTTATTATCAAGATATGGTCAAATTTAGGCATGATGAATTACTTAAATGGCCTGAATCTGCTCGTTTATTTCTTGAAAATAATAAAATCCCACGTTTAGGAAAAGTAATAAAACAGGCTGATCTTGCAAATACCTTACAAGCATTGGCAACCCAAGGTAGAGATGGGTTTTACAAAGGTGCAGTTGCGGATAAATTAGTCACTGCCGTACGTGATGCCGGAGGTATCTGGAGCAAACAGGATCTGGCTGAGTACAAAATAATCGAGCGTGAGCCTGTTAAATTTGAATATCAGGGTAAAACGATCGTGTCGGCTGCACCGCCATCATCGGGTGGTATTGCCTTGGCAACCATGTTGAATATTTTGTCCGCTTATAAATTAAATGATTTGAATGAAACCACACAAATACATTTAACGGTTGAAGCCATGCGTCGTGCCTATCGAGATCGCGCGGAATATTTGGGTGATCCTGATTTTGTCAGTATCCCTAAACGATTAACAAATCTCGATTATGCAGCGGGTTTACGTGCATCTGTCAATAAAAATAAAGCGATGCCATCTGATTTATTGCCGGGAAAAGTCGAATCATCATCCGGTTTTCATACCACCCATTTTTCTATTTTGGATAAAGAAGGCAATCGAGTTGCGGCAACCTTGAGTATTAATTACCCCTTTGGTTCAGGCTTTGTTGCCAAAGGTACGGGGGTTTTATTAAATGATGAAATGGATGATTTTTCTGCAAAACCGGGCGTGCCAAATGTGTATGGTTTAGTGGGAGCGAAAGCCAATGCTATTGAGCCGGGAAAGCGTCCCCTTTCGAGCATGAGCCCAACGTTTATAGAAAGTGATGAAGGGGTAGCAATACTCGGAACACCCGGAGGAAGTCGCATTATTACTAT
The DNA here is from genome assembly GCA_964569685.1 of uncultured Cocleimonas sp. Classification (GTDB taxonomy): domain Bacteria; phylum Pseudomonadota; class Gammaproteobacteria; order Thiotrichales; family Thiotrichaceae; genus Cocleimonas. Next base: position 9,986 of record CAZMWD010000019.1, read on the forward strand.
GCTTTTATTAGGGATTTTACAATCCGAAAAATCAATAAAACCGAAAGATTGGGTTTCCTATCCGCGTTTTCATCACCAGTATTTACCGGATGAAATTCAGTACGAAAAGGATGCGTTTGATACTAAAACAATTGCAACATTACAAGAAATGGGGCACACGCTTAAACAGGTTTCAAATTACGGAAATATGCAAGCGGTGTATTGGGATTATCAAAGCAGACGGGTTGAAGCTGCATCTGATCCACGCGGTGTAGGTCAAGCGATAGTGAAGTAGGTTAGACCACAAACCACGTTCTAAGAACGTGGATTTTTATTTTTTAAAAAACAACTTCTAACTTGCCCAGCCGCTGTTTCTTTCAATAATGACAAACCATAATCATTCCAATTAAATTCTTCTTCTATTTCATGCTCTAAATAAATCAAACCATTATCCGCTAATAACTTTTTTTGAATAATAATTTCAAGCATGGTCGGCAACATTTTTTTCCGAAAAGGTGGGTCGAGGAAAATAATATCAAATATCTGCTCTATACTTGATAAGTAGCTGCTGGCATCACTGTTTACCACAGGAGAATGCGCATTGAGTAATGCAAGATTTGTTTCAATCTGCGTCGCAACATGCGCCACTTTTTCCACAAAAACCACTTCTTTTGCGCCACGAGAAAGGGCTTCTAAACCCAATGCACCACTGCCAGCGAATAAATCTAAACAGCGCGCACCGTGAATGCTTCCTTGTAACCAATTAAACAACGTTTCTCTTACGCGGTCAGGGGTAGGGCGCAGATTAGGTGCGTCTTCAAATTGTAATTTTCGACTGCGCCATTCTCCACCGATAATGCGTAAGGTGTTTACCTGTTTATTTTGTTTTTGTTGGTGTTTCTTTCGTGCCATTTTCTTTTTCTGTATCGCTGTTATTTTTAGCTTCTCCGCCAACAATCACTGTTAAAAGTTTATCTGTGTGTAAACGTCGTTTGTACGCATCCAGCACTTCTTCACGTTTAATTTTGCTAATGGTATCAGTGAACGTATCTAAATAATCCAGCGGTAAACCGTAAAATCCAATCATGGCGATATAGCCAATAATGTCGTCATTACTTGCGGTGCGTAGCGGAAAACCACCAATAATATTGGTTTTGGATGCATTTATTTCTTCAATCGTTGGGCCGTATTTTTTGAATTTATTCAATTCTTCCATGGCGACTTTTATCGCTTCATCGGTTTGTGCTAGTTTGGTTTGTAGCCCAAGCAAAAAAGGTCCGTATTCCCTCATGGGCATAAAATAACTATAAACACTGTAGGAAAGGCCACGTTTCACACGAATTTCTTTCATTAAGCGTGAGGTAAAACCACTGCCACCGAGGGTGTGGTTACCCAAATAAAGCGTGAAATAATCTTTATCACCGCGTTTGACGCCGGGTTGCCCAATCATTATATGTGCTTGTGCAGATTGAAATGGGATGTGAATAGTTTTGGCTTCTTTTAATGGATTAACTTCGGGAATCGGGTCGGCTTTTTTACCGCTACCTTTTGATTCTGTGACTAATGCGTTGGATACCTGTATTGCGATTTTTTCTGCATCGGCTTTGTTGATAGCCCCAACCATTGCAAGGTGCCCGTTTTTAACCACAAAGTATTGCTTATAAAATGCTTTTAGATTATCCACACTCATTGCATTAATACTGTCTTCTGTACCACTGATAGGTGATGCGTAAGGATGGTCGCCGTATAAGTTCTCGTAAAAGGCTTTACTCGCAACTGAACTAGGATTTTGTTTTTGTGCCTGTAAGCCAATCAATGCTTGCTTTTTTAAACGCGCAAAATCAGCTTCTGGAAAACTGGGTTTGCCAATCACGTTTAACCATGTTTTGAGCGATTTATCCAATTGGCTTTGCATGGTTAAAGAACGCAAACTAATGGTTGCCATATCACGCGCTGAACTAGCAGAAAATTTTGATCCGGTGGATTCAAATGCTTCTGCAATCTGATCGGCATTCATGCCCTCTGCACCTTTATCTAACATGCCGGTGGTGAAGCTGGAGATACCTGCTTTTTTAGCATCATAAGCACTGCCTGCAGCAAAGGTTAATTGTAAATCGAGCATCGGTAATTCGGGTACATGCACGTAATATACGTTTAAACCGTTTTCTGTTTTCCAATGTTCTATTGTGGGTGCGGCTTGTGCTAGTTGGCTGGCAATTAACAAAAAGCCTAATAGGAATGGTTTTATCATTTTAAATATCATTATTATTTCTTCCCTTTGGTATTCTTGTCGCTATTCATGGGTTGAGGTATTAATTCTGCAACCGTAAGCTGGTCTTCAATTAAGTATTTTTTAGCAACGCTTTGGATTTGTTTCGGTGTGATTGCCATAATATTGGGTACAAATTCATCCATCAATTGATGCCCTAATCCGACTGATTCTAATGAGCCGAGTAGGGTGGCAACGTGTTGGATAGAATCACGTTCGTACACTTCACCAGCAATAACCTGTGCTTTAACGCGTTCTAATTCTGCGCTATTCACAAGGTTCTTTTTAAGATCATCTATTTCATCTAATAGCGCTTTTTTTAAGGTGCTGGTTTCAATACCTTTTGCGGGTATGCCGGTAATCACGAGCATATTGGGTAAGCGACCATAGCCGTAATAAGCTGCGCCTGCGGATGCAGCAACCTCTTTACCGCGTATTAAGTTTTTAGCAAAACGAGCACTGTTGCCCCCATCGAGGATATTGGCTAATACTTCTAAAGCGTAGGGTTCCCATTTTTCAACTTTTTCAGTTAGGTTTTTTTCAATTATACTTCCTTTTTTTGCGGAAATCATTGCGGGCGTTTTAAAACCCATACGCAGGCTGGCTAACTTTGCAGGTAATTTTACTGTGATGTTACGTTGCCCTAATTGCTTCACTTCGGTACGTGCTTTCACTTCAGGAAGTGGGTTTGATTTATAGCCACCAAAATATTTTTTAGCCATAGCTAAAACGGCATCGGGTTCTACATCGCCGACTACAACCAAGGTTGCATTATTAGGTGTGTACCATTTTTTATACCAGTCGTAGGCATCTTCTAGTTTCATGCCTTCTAAATCAACCATCCAGCCGATAACGGGTGCGCGGTAAGGGCTGTTTAAAAAAGCGGTGGCGTTAAAATGTTCGCGTGTGAGTGATGCTGGTTTATCGTCTGTGCGCCAACGTCGTTCTTCTTTCACAACCTCTATTTCTTTCTTAAACTCTTCGGGGTCGAAGACTAAATTACGCATACGATCGGCTTCAATTTCCATCGCTATTTCTAATTTATCGTTGGCTAATACTTCGTAATAAGCGGTGTAATCCTGAGAGGTAAAGGCGTTGTTACGCGCGCCAATCGAAGACATAATGGTTTCAAATTCACCTGATTTACGTTTTTTTGTGCCTTTGAACATCATGTGTTCTAAGGCATGCGATAGACCTGTAATGCCTTCGTGTTCGTAGCTTGTGCCAATTTTATACCAGACTTGAATCACGGCGATAGGTGCGCGCTTGTCTTGTTTGACCAATACCTTCATGCCATTTTCTAGCATTGTTTCATGTACCGGAAATTTATTCGTACTGGTTTTGTTATCTTCTGCAAAACCATAACTGGCGGGGAATAAAGCTAACAGCAACAGGGCTGTAAATGATAAACTTGTTTTCATATTATTTGTTATTAACCATGTAAGAAATTTGTGAGCTAGTATAAACGATGTTTGGATTATTTAAGAAAAAAAAG
>CAZMWD010000019.1:13828-15206 GCA_964569685.1 uncultured Cocleimonas sp.
AGAACCAGAGAAAGAACCAGAGAAAGAACCAGAGAAAAAACCAGAGAAAGAAAAAGTAGGTTTATTCGGTCGCCTTCGTAAAGGTTTAAGTAAAACAGGGGGAGCTATTACCGAAGGCATGGGTTCGCTAGTTCTCGGTAAGAAAAAAATAGATGAAGATGTACTCGAAGAATTAGAAACACGTTTATTAATGGCGGATGTCGGCATGGATGCCACCATGCGCATCGTTGATGATTTGACCCAAAGAGCCAAACGCAATGAACTCTCGGATAAAGATGCGTTGATGACGGCAATGTACGAAGAAATGACCAAAATTTTGCGTCCCGTTGCTAAACCATTAATCATTGATAGCGCAAATAAACCCACGGTGATTTTAATGGTGGGTATTAACGGTGCAGGTAAAACCACCACCATTGGTAAATTAGCTAAAAAGTTTCAGAGTGATGGTCAATCAGTGATGCTAGCGGCAGGTGATACTTTCCGTGCGGCAGCCGTAGAACAGTTACAAGTCTGGGGCGAGCGCAACAATATTCCTGTGGTAGCACAAGGCACGGGAGCAGATAGCGCATCGGTTATTTATGATGCAATGGAATCGGCGAAAGCACGCAATATAGATGTTTTGTTAGCTGATACCGCAGGGCGTTTGCATACCCAAACCAATCTTATGGAAGAGCTTAAAAAAGTACAACGCGTGATGCAAAAAATAGATGCGAATGCGCCCCATGAAGTGATGTTGATTGTGGATGCCAGTATCGGTCAAAATGCACTAGCACAAGCAAAAGAGTTTGATAAAGCACTGGGCTTAACAGGTATTACCGTGACTAAATTAGACGGTACTGCAAAAGGCGGTATTTTATTTGCGATTGCAGAGCAGACGGGTATTCCGGTACGCTTTATTGGTGTGGGTGAATCTATTGATGATTTACAAGTATTCGATGCCTATGAGTTTACAGGGGCTTTATTAGCGGAAGAAGAATAGAAATTATAATAATATGTTTTCGTAAAAAATGATCCGTATTTTCTTTAATGTACGGATTAAAGGTCAATATTTAACATAGGTTTATTATTGATTGATAATATTGATATATATATTAATCTTGATTAGTAAATCAAGTGGATGTTCAGGTTTGGGGTAGACGGAATCACCAAACCCAATATCAATTTGCATCGTTACTTTTGCTGTATCAAGATAAGATAAAAAGCGTACACGAACGCCTTGATAATCAGCATCTTCTTTTATTTTTATAAATCAGTAGTTTGCATGTTTGAGTGTTGATTTTAAATCCATTTTTATTGTTTACTTTCAGCAATGTGTCCTTAAAGTGTCCAGCCAGATATTGGATTAAACTATAAAGTCTTCTCCTTAAAATCACACAAA
>CAZMWD010000020.1:0-4956 GCA_964569685.1 uncultured Cocleimonas sp.
ATCTCTTTAAGTGTTGCAGGCAGTATTTGCAGAATGCAAGATACATACAATCATAAAACCATCGAACCCACTGTTCAGCAAATGTGGGAAGATAATAAATCATTCGAAGTCACCGAAGATCCAGACAAAGAAAAGTTCTATTGTCTATCGATGTTTCCTTACCCCAGTGGCAAGTTACACATGGGGCATGTGCGCAATTATACGATTGGCGATGTGATTTCTCGTTTTCAACGTATGCAGGGTAAAAATGTACTACAGCCGATGGGCTGGGATGCGTTTGGTTTGCCTGCCGAAAATGCGGCGATTAAAAATAATGTATCACCAGGCGCGTGGACTGATCAAAATATTGCAGAGATGCGCGCGCAACTTAAAACCATGGGCTTTGCTTACGATTGGTCGCGAGAATTAGCCACCTGTAAACCTGACTATTATCGTTGGGAGCAATGGTTTTTCTTAAAGCTATTAGATAAAGGCTTGGTTTACCGTAAAAAAGCGACGGTCAATTGGGACCCGGTTGATCAAACGGTTTTAGCTAACGAACAGGTGATTGATGGCCGTGGTTGGCGTTCCGGCGCATTAGTTGAACAGCGCGAAATTGATCAATGGTTTTTAAAAATCACCGCGTATGCGGATGAACTATTAGACGATGTAAAAAAACTAGAAGGTTGGCCGGCGCAAGTACGCACCATGCAGGAAAACTGGATTGGTCGATCGGAAGGCGTAGAACTCGAATTTGGTTTAGAACAGAGCGAAGAAACATTAAGTGTGTTTACGACGCGCCCCGATACCTTAATGGGCGTTACTTATCTTGCGGTTGCCCCACAACATCCCTTGGCGATTGGTGCTGCAGTAGAAAATTCTGAATTAACGGCTTTCATCGAAGAATGCAAAAACATGAAAGTCACCGAAGCCGAAATGGCAACCATGGAGAAAAAAGGCTTTGCTACGGGTGTTTCTGCGATTCATCCTATTAGCGGCAAGAGTGTGCCTATCTGGGTTGCTAATTTTGTGTTGATGACGTATGGCTCAGGCGCAGTGATGTCTGTGCCTGCACATGATGAACGTGATTGGGAATTTGCTAAAAAATATAAATTGCCGATTCAGCAAGTGATTACATCCGCCGATGAAACAGTCGCCAATAATATTAATATTGACGAGGGTGCTTATACCGTAAAAGGTGTGTTGATTAATTCGGAACAGTTTGATGGTTTAAGTTCAGATGAATCTTTAGATGCGATTGTTGATTTTTTAAACGAAGCTAAAAAAGGGCGTAAAACAATCAATTACCGTTTGCGCGATTGGGGCGTTTCCAGACAACGTTACTGGGGTTGCCCGATTCCGATTATCTATTGTGATGATTGTGGCGCAGTGCCTGTTCCAGAAGCGGATTTACCCGTTGTGCTACCGACCGATATTAGCTTTGATGAAACCGGTGGCTCGCCGATCAAAAAGATGCCGGAGTTTTACGAAACCAGTTGTCCAAGCTGTGGCAAAGGCGCGACGCGTGAAACCGATACCTTCGATACCTTCTTCGAATCATCGTGGTATTTTGCGCGCTACACCGGTCCTGATAATAAAAAATCGATGTTGGATGAGCGCGCCGATTATTGGTTGCCAGTCGATCATTATGTCGGCGGTATAGAACACGCGGTATTGCATTTATTATACGCACGCTTCTTTAATAAACTGATGCGTGACGAAGGTTTATTAGAAGCAGACGAGCCTTTTGTCAAATTATTAACCCAAGGCATGGTGCTGGCAGATACTTATCATTACGATGATGAAGCGGGTACACCCCAGTGGGTTGCACCACAAGATGTTGATGTAAAACTCAATAAAAAAGGTAAGTTTGTCAGTGCTGTTATCAAAAACGGTGATCTAAAAGGTCAAGAAGTACAGTTTTCTGGCATGAGTAAAATGTCAAAGTCGAAAAACAACGGTGTTGACCCACAAGCATTAATCGAACAGTACGGCGCAGATACCCTGCGTGTATTTTCGATGTTCGCCGCACCGCCAGATCAAAGTATGGAGTGGTCGGATACGGGCGTTGAAGGTGCGAATCGTTTTATTCGTCGTTTATGGCGACAAGTGTTTCAGCATGTATCATCCGGCGCTGTGGCAGCACTAGATAAAGAATCAATCTCTAGCGACCAACAAGCGATACGTCGAAAAGTGTATACAACGTTGCAAAAAGTAACGGATGATATGAGCCGAAGATATACCTATAACACGGCGATTGCAGCCAATATGGAATTGATTAATGACCTTTCTAAGTTTCATGATAGTAGTGCAAACGCACAGGCGGTTCGCCATGAGGCATTAATACAGACTGTATTGATGCTCGCGCCAATAATGCCGCATGTGTGCCAAACCTTATGGGAGCAGTTGTGTCAGTTAGATAATACCAATAATGAAACGCTAACGGTGATGGATATGCCATGGCCAGAAATTGATGAATCTGCGTTAGAGCAATCAAGCGTGCAAATGATGATTCAAATTAATGGTAAATTACGCGGTAAAGTCGATGTTGCCTTAGATGCGGATGATGATGCCGTGGAAGCCTTGGCGTTAGAGAATGAAAATGTACAAAGTTTTATTGTTGATAAAACCGTACGCAAAGTGATTGTAGTAAAAGGACGTTTGATTAATATTGTCGCTAATTAGGAACGTGCAGGGAACAATTCTGACGCAGAATCAAAAAGATAGTATGCCCCTCTTTTTGGGTACAAGTCAGAATGTTCAGTTATTTCATGAATGTTCCTAAGTTGTTGGAGTACTATAATATATGAAGACTAAATCCTATTTTCTAATAATAAGTTTAGCTAGTTTATTTTTTATTCAAGCCTGTAGCAACGGAAGTGGCTTTCATCTGCGCAATAAAGTCACCTTGGCGGATAAATATAAAAGTGTGACCGTGCAAGGTTTAGAGCGCAATAGTCAACAATTCAAAGCACTAAAATCTGCGTTGCAAGAAGCGGGTAGTGTGGTTGTTCAATACCCCGATAAAGCATTAACAAGCAGTACGCTAAAAATTAAAAATCTACGTGAAGGTAAACGTGTGGTTGCCTATACTAGCGAACGCAAGGTGCGTGAATATTTGTTATTTTTAAAGTTCGATTATGCATTGATTAACAATAAAAACAACAGCACCTCAAAAAATAAAATAAACCTAGATCGAGCCTTTTTATACGATGTTAATTTCGTGTTAGGTAAAACCGAAGAAGAACGCCTAATTAGAAACACAATGTATACAGAAGCGGCGCGCTTAATTTTACTTAAAATGAAATATGCGCAGTGATAAAGTCATTATTATTAGTTTTTGTTTTAGTAGCGAGTAACGTTACGCTAAATGCAGAACGTACCGATTCAATCAATGTAGAGGTACTTACTGATACCCTTCAAAAAAACCAATCATTCGCTGAATGGAAACAAGAATTTAGAAAAAAAGCCGTATTAAATGGCATCCAACAGAAAACGCTAGATAAGGCGCTAAAGCATTTAAAGCCCGATCCCAACGTACTTAAACTAGATTCTAGTCAACCCGAGTTTACCAAAAGTATCTGGCAATACCTTGATAATGCCACCTCAAAAACCCGTCTAAAAAAAGCCCGTAAACGGCTAAAAAAACATCGGAAAATACTAGAAAAAGTAGCACTAGAATACGGGGTTTCTCAAGAAGTGATTGTCGCTATTTGGGCAATGGAAAGCGATTTTGGCGCAAACTACGGCAATAAAAATGTTGTACGTTCTTTAGCGACGTTGGCATATCAAGGAAAGCGCGCAGAGTTTGCGGAACAAGAGTTATTATCGGCGTTGTTAATTTTACAGGATCAACCGTTAGGTAAAACAAGCTTAGTCGGCTCGTGGGCGGGCGCAATGGGGCAGGCACAGTTTATGCCATCCTCCTATCTTAAATATGCGGTGGATTATGATAAAGACGGCAAACGCGACTTATGGAAATCATTGCCCGATATTTTTGCCTCTATTGCTAACTTTTTAAGTGAATCAGGCTGGCTTGAACAGCAAGATTGGGGTATGGAAGTTACGTTATTAGAAGGCTTTGATTGGCACTTGAATACGGTAGAGCACAATCTAGAATTTTGGAAATGGCAACGACTCAATGTCGAAAAAATTGGGAGCGAATCTACTAATCAAAAGACTGCCTTTCCATTTCCTGATCGACGCGCGCGTTTATTTATTCCCTCCGGAAAAAAGGGCCCGATTTTTTTAATCACACATAATTTTGATATTATTCGTAAATACAATAAATCGAATAGCTATGCACTTGCGGTAGCACAATTAAGCCGTTTATTAGAAAGAGGGGATAGTGAACACATCAAAGCAAAATGGCCAAGAGAAGATGTGCCTTTAAGCTATCATCAAAAACAAGAAATACAAGTATTACTAAATAAGGCAGGTTTTGATAGCGGTAAAATAGACGGGAAAATAGGTAGTATTACCCAGCGAGCGATCCACGATTGGCAGTATAAACAAGGCTTAGCAGGTGATGGTTATGCTAATTTTGAGTTATTGAGAGCATTAAGAAAAGGAAATTGAAGAATCCGCCGGTAATTAAATGAAAAAACGTACATTTTATTTTGATGGAACAGCAGGCGCGGGGGAAATGTTGATAGCGATTATCGAACACTATGCGTCCGTTGCCTTTCCTGTAGGAGGGTCTGACTGTGCAGCAGCATCGAATGAGGCTTTACAAGGTATTGTGATTAAAATTAGGCAGGCGCAATCGGAAGGGCGTGATGCCGAAATTAGTCGTCGTCAACGACCCCTATTAAAAGCAGCGGTGAAGTGGTTTTATAGTGAATCGGAATATGCCAGTCCCAATGAATTGATGTATAAAGTATTGACTGATAAACTGACAAAATGATTTATCTATTTAAACTAGGAAAACTATTATGTTTATGAAAAATAGCTTATTTATTATCTTTCTTTGTTTGT
>CAZMWD010000020.1:5056-14534 GCA_964569685.1 uncultured Cocleimonas sp.
ATCATGGCTTTTCTGCGAGACAAAAACTATCAATTAATAGCACTAGTTTGATAAGTGAAATAACGAGTTTTACAGCAGGTTCTACGCAATCTCATGGTTGTGAGTTGCCTTCTAGCGGAGGGATTGTTATTGATTCTGATGTGACGGCGACACTTGCTTATGGTGCTTCGGTTGGTGAAGCAGGGTGTGTGAATAGTGTGGGTGCAAATACGGCTGTTACTTTGGCACGATTTCAGTCATCGGGGTCTGATATTAATACACAGCCTGACTTAAACGGTGGTGTACAACTTGTGACAGGAAGTCGCAATGATTTCTTGCCGGATTCGAGCACCCTTTGTTTAAAGTCTAATGGTCGTTTGTTATTTGCAGGGCACGAATATACGGGAAATCCTAATACGACGGTTGTGAGTACAGCAGATGTTGTTGTGCCTAATAGTGGTGTTACATGGACCGTTGCTAATAATAATTACACAGCAGGTATTTCATCATCAGGTTCATCCAGTATTACTGGTTCTACGGTTGATGATTTTGGTGTTGTATCTGTATCTACAACGGGTTTTGAGTCGTTAAATGGTGCTTATTCTGGTTCAGCTTTATCAATTTCACATAGTTTACAAGGAGCAGGTACCTATTCACTAGGAACTACAAGTGATTTAATTGAAAATATTGCTAGTAAGCAAATGAGGATGAATGTGACTGTTGGTACATTAAATACTAGTCCACTTGCTGCAACATTATATCAGGCACTTTCAGGAAGCGTAGAGATAATAGTTGATAATAATGGGAAATATCATCTCACTGTTAATACACCTATTACATTAACAAAAACAATTGATGTAGGTACGGGAGTACCTAATGCACCAGAAACCATTAGTTTTACCATGAATAATATCCATGATTTTCAAAACTAATTAAAGATATTTGCTTTCATTTTATTTAAAATACCTGCTTTTAAAAGCAGGTGTCTCTTTTGATCTATTTAAACACTATTAGCAAACTCAGTTTATTATTACTGCTTACTTTGTTTGTGACTAGCCTGTCATCACCTATCTTTGCAAAAGGGTCTGCTACTTGTTTTCAGGCGACAGATGCCTGTCCGGCGTATCAATCGTTTAGAAAGCAGACTAACCCCCAAAACATTCATCTTGAGAAAGGCAAAAAGTATCAACTGCTTGAGACACATAGCAAAGCTAACTACTACAGAGTTAAGATTGATGGAATCAAAAGATCAGCTCGTTGGGTGAGTGGTCGATGTGGGCAAGCACTTGCCCATTGTAGTGGTACTGCCACTGCCACCCATTTAAATAAGCAAAAATATTCACAAAAAAAAGGCGGAAACTATTTATTAGCATTAAGCTGGACACCTTCTTTTTGTGAGGCGCGCCCGCGTAAAAAAGAATGCCGTAGTTTGACTAAAAATAGATACGATGCGAGCCATTTATCCTTACATGGTCTTTGGCCGCAACCGCGTAATAATGCGTATTGCGGGGTCTCAAATAGGGATAAGAGTATTGATAGAAATAAAAAATGGCACTTATTAGAGCCACTCAAGCTATCGCCAGATACGATTAAACAATTAGCCTTTGTGATGCCGGGGTACGCCTCTAATCTACATCGTCATGAATGGATTAAACATGGCACGTGCTACGGTACGAGTGCAGATACTTACTATCAACATTCCATTGCGTTGACACAACAAGTGAATCAATCAAAAGTGGGGGATTTGCTTGCAAATAACATGGGTAAACGGGTTAGCTTAAAACAAATACGCCAAGCTTTTGATGATTCTTTTGGTAAAGGTTCAGGCAAGAAAGTGGATTTAAGGTGCGATAGAAAAGGGCGCATCAGTGAATTATGGATTAATTTAAGTGGTGACGTGATTGATAAAAAAGCCACTGAATTAGTGCTTTCTAGCTTGCTTAAACCTGCTTTAAATGCAGGCTTTACTTGCAACAAGGGCTTAGTAGATGCCGTCGATTGACTTTACGCAATGCAGATGAAATAGTAACCTGTAAAATCGTACGCTTAAATTTACTATTTATCTAGGGAAGGAAGACACAAATGAAAAAATTACTATTGATTTCTGCATTGAGCCTTATTGTAACCGCTTGTGGTGGCGAAAATAAGACACAGGATGCGGTAAACGATACTGCAAAAAATGCCTCAGAAAATGTAGCGAAGATAGCAGAAAACACAACAAACAATGTAACAAACAATGCAACAGAAAAAGTACTAGACGCGACCAGCGCAAGTACTGAAACAGTTACAAAGGTAACGGATTCTATAAAAAAAGCAGTCGACCCAGAAATAAACGCATTAAAAAATACGCATTTAAAAACAGAAGTTGAAAAGGCTAAGAAAATTACAAAAGCTTTTGGTGGGGCGTTAAAATCAGAATTAAAAAAGGCGATAAAAGAAGGTGGCCTAATCAATGCGATGAATGTATGTAATACACAAGCGTTACCCATTACTCTGTTAGCGGGTATAGAACATGATGTAACACTCAGCCGTGTGAGTCTTAAAAATAGAAGCCCTATAAACGTACCGAATGATTGGCAAAAAGTGGTATTAAAAGATTTTGATTCACGTTTTGCAAAAGGCGAGAGTGTGAAAAAAATGGCATTCGCCAAAATCGTTGAAAATGACGGTAAAAAGCAATTTCGGTTTATGAAAGCATTACCCACCGGCGATAAATGTTTAGCTTGTCACGGTGCAGAAATAAATTCGGAAGTCAGCGCAAGATTAGCTAAGTTATACCCTGACGATAAAGCAACGGGTTACTTAAAAGGGCAGGTACGTGGTGCGATTGTTATCGTTAAAGATTTAGAATAATTATGTGTAAATATTGTCTCAGAAATCCCATGTGGATGGTAATACTCACATGGGGTTGTATGTAGGTAGTACGCTTTTTGCTTAAATTGTTTTCAAACGCAGTGTAAAAAGAAATTATATTATTGATTCATTGAAAAATTTGTTAAACTATGGCGAATCTTAATAATAATTTCATGGCGCGTTCATGTCTCATATCATAGCAAAAGGGCACTGTTTAAGCTGTCCTGTGCGGAATAAAAGTATATTTTCGGGTCTTCCAGAAAGCTCTTTAGAAGAGACGATTCAGGGTTTTCATACGTCAGTGCTCACGTATAATAGTGGCGAATCCATTTTTCATGAAAATGATGATTCATCAAGCAGTGCCTATACATTACGTAAAGGCTTGATTAAAATTACAAAAAGTTTGCCAGATGGTAGGGTGCAAATTGTACGTGTTTTAATGTCAGGCGATTTATTTGGTTTTGATGGTTTTGCAGGTGAAAACTATAATCATACTGCAACGGCGTTAACAGATGCTGAAGTGTGTCGTTTACCGCTGAATGATTTAGCCGAGTTGCGTAAAAATAATAGTGAAATTGACCGTTCTATGATGGCGCAATTCATTAAGAACCTGCGTCATAGTGAAGATATGTTATTAGAGCTAGGGGCTAAAAAAGCATCAGAAAAACTGGCAACCTTTATACTAAACCTAAGCCAAGCGGATAATAATTCTGCATTAAATAAAAAAGATGAATTGAGCTGGGTAGCGCTACCTTTATCCCGTAGCGAAATAGGTTCTTTGTTAGGTTTAACCATAGAAACCGTGAGTCGTTTCTTTTCAGATTGGAAACGTAAAGGGTATATTCAGGAATCAAAGAGTATGATTCAAGTAGTCGACGCGAAAGGCCTTAAAGAGAGTGCCTGTTCTACTGGTTCTTGCGATAACATAAATAAATGACATTATGAAACTATCACAACCACTTAAAATATTTCCGACAGGCATGCACCCATGCTCTTATTTGCCGGGTTTGATTGCGCGTAATGCGGTGGTTGACCCTGCCTATGAAATGAACCCTGATGTCTATGATTACTTAATTCAAAACGGCTTTAGACGCAGTGGTAGTCAAGTCTATCGTCCTTACTGTCATACCTGTGAAGAATGTATTACGACACGTATTCCAGTGGATGAATTTAAACGTAGCCGTAGCCAGAAACGTAACTGGCGACTGAATCAAGATGTGATTGTCAAAATCAATAAAGATAAATTTAAGGATGATTATTTGCCGCTCTACCGACGTTATTTAGTGGAACGTCATGAAAGCCAAGACCATGACCATGAAGGCGTCGAGAGTTTTCTGGTTGCGGATTGGTGTAATATTCAGTTTATTGAATTTTATGTCGTCGATGAAAACACCGATAATGAAAACATCGATAATGAAAACAAAGAAGAAACATTGATTGGCGTGGCAGTGGTTGATGTTGTCAAATCAGGTTTGTCGGCTGTCTATACTTTTTTTGATCCAGATCAGGGGAACCGTCGTGGCTTGGGTGTGTTTGCGGTGCTTTGGCAGTTAGAATATGCAAATACCTTGTCTCTTGATTATGTTTATCCAGGATTTTGGATTAAAGACTGCCGTAAAATGAATTACAAGACGCGTTTTCAACCAATAGAAGGGTTACAACGTGGTAAGTGGCTTCGACTTGAGAAAGTTACTTAAACGAGTACTGTTACTATTATCACTGACTGCATTCGTTTTCAGTGTCTCACAGGTGTTACAACATTGGGATTATCAGAGTGTTTTACCTGATCTTGCTAAACAACTACGCCAAAATATAACCAAAAAAGAAATCAGCGAAGAAATTCAATTTTCAATCGAACAAAAAGAATTTGATGATGCCAGAATGTATTTAGCGATTGCGCAATCGAATCATTACGCGATTGATATTAAGCACTTTACTCAACAAATAGCGAAACAAGACACCCAATTTACACGTATGAGCAAAAATGCCGATCAGTTTGTGAACGGCTTTTTTAGTGGGAAAAGTACCAATGCAGCAGGTATCGCGGGTGCTGTCAGTGCGGATTTTACGGTGGTGGGTGATGTACGTGATTTATATAAAGAATATAAAAAAGAACAACAGGGCGAAGACGTTAATGAGTTAATTGTGGTGCTTTCAGGTGTTGGCGTGGGTTTAACGGCGTTAACGGTGGGGAGTTTTGGCTCTGCAGCACCTGCAAAATCAGGTGTTTCTTTGATTAAGTTAGCATCAAAAACAAGCAGACTCAGTGCACGATTTCAAAAAAAGCTAGTACAACTAGGGAAACGTGTGTTTGATTGGGGCTTGTTTACACGTATGTTAAAAGAATCCCCTTCATTGTCAAAAAAGCTCAAACAAATCCCTCGTGCCGCTAAAAAAGCGTATCACCCCAAAGCGATAGATCCTTTGAAGAAAATAGCGAAACAGGTCAACTCTGTGCGTAAATCAACTTCAGTAACTGATACCTTGTACTTACTGAAATATGTGGAAACGACGGATGACTTGCGCCATTTAAAAAAAATCAGTTTAAAATACGGTACAAAAACCAAAGGTATGGTGAAGCTAGTCGGTAAGGGAGCTTTGCGTACGGTGCGGGTATTGCGAAAATCAGCAGAGTTACTGTTAAGCCTGATTGGTAGTGTGTTTTCTGCAATGCTCAGTTTATTTTTGATGTTTGCGAGAAGGTCGCTGTGAGTGATCGTTGTTAAAGAATGTTAAAGAATAGATTCCGAATCAATTAGTTTTTTCTTGCGGAATGTTTTCAGTGATATAACGTTATCATCCTCTTCGTGTTGTTGCCCCTTGTTACTAAAAAAAGGCTCAAGTTCATAGCTGAGGCTACGCTCTTCCGGTATTGCTAAAAAGGTCGAATTACCCCCGGTACTTTGCGCCCCAAATAAAGAAGCATCAGTACGATTTAGCCAACTATCGGCATCATCGAGTGTTGAAATTTGCGCAACACCAATAGAAACAGTGATTTTATGATGATTAAAAGTATCGCTTTTTTGAATATGTTCTCTGAGTATTTCAGCTAAATGACCCGCACCTTTTAAGGTTGTATTAAAGGCAAGGATTGCAAATTTATTTCCTTCAAAACGATACAGTTGATCGGTAATACGCAGTTTGTTTTTTAAAATATCTGCCGTATTTATTAATATTTTCTGACCTTCTTCATAACTGTGTAACTCATTTATTTTTTGTAAGTTATCTACTTCAATAATCAATAAAGATGATTTTTGTTGGGCTCTTAAATGTTTTTCTACGGTTAAGGTTAGTTTTTTATGAAGTAGTTTTTTATTTTTTAAACCGGTTAGCTCGTCTTTATTTGATAGTTTTAATAATTCTTGTTTTTGTTTTTTATTATGTATAAAAAATAAATAGCCTATAAAAGTAAGCAATGAAAAAGTGATTACTAATAATGCATTGGTTAGAAATAAAGGCATGTCTTTATAGAAAGAAGATAGTAACACTAAAATAACAAGAGCCAAGGAAGTCCCTAGACTACTAACGGTTAGTAGAGCGCTGTATTCTTTGGTTTTATTAATAATATCTGACACTAGTACTTCACAAGTTAGGTTTGATGGATGCAGAGCAATCCAAATTAGCTATATATTTTAATTATAAGGATATCGTAGCACAAACAAAACTTATGGTAGTGTTTTCTGGATGAGTGGTAATATTATTTTTTGTTAGTTTACGGACACATAAAATGTAATATCTGAGGTCTTATTATTTATGCCTTATTTATATGTGTTAATCATCACAGCCATCCCACCAGCATTGCCCAACACTTTCTTGAAAACTCATCACACCATCGTATTTAGGTGACTCTTTGCGGGTTTTATTAAGGTGTTCTTTTAAGCCCCAATTACCAAAACGATAGAATGATTGGGGTAGAGTGTACATTGTGAATAAGGTCGCGCCTGTATTTCCAGAGCCTGTGTTTTCAAAGCCTTTCCAGGCGTTTAACAGTGTTTCGTAACGTTGTTTCATGCGTGGGTCACGATTGGCTTTTTTGAATAAGGCTCGGTAGGTGGCTTTTTCTGATTCGTTCAACCCTAATCGCCCTAAAATACTGGTGGTCAGGTGTTGTCCACCTTCGTAGGAGATGAGTTGTACATTGTATTTTTCTGCAATCTCGGCTTGTAATTCGATCTTTTTGATTGTGCCAGATAGGGCGCTAGGGTCGACGTTAACGTCTTGATCTATAATATCAAATACATCATCAACCGTGAGCGCATCTTCAAACGATTTCGGCGCGTTCGAACATGAGCCTGTTTTTTGCGGACAACCAAAAAAGTAAGGTGCCATTGCTATTGCATCTACATTTTCTGCGCCAACGTGTTTAATCATTTGTTCGGATAATATTTTATCTCCTTGATTTGTGCCTAGGACACGAACTAAGCGATCCGTGCTCCCGCCAAACTTATTCTTCCAAAGATTAAAGATTTCGACTGAGCGTTGGCTGTAAAAACGTAAACGCGCAAAATATTCTGCATCCCGAAAGCCTTCAAATTCTTCTGGTACCGTATTTAATCCGGCATCAATGCCTTGTTGTTCAACATAGAAATGCCCTAAAAATCCTGGGTTCCATGTTTCGTTAGACAGTTCGATATAGGTCTTTAGTGATTCATTAAGGTTATTGGCTATATATTCAGCAAATTCGTTGATATATTCATTATTGGCATAATGAGGCATATTCACCCACATATCGCGTTTTAAGGTATTAGCGAGTGCTACGATCACTTCAACGGGTACGCCGTTACGTTTGATGTGTGGAGTACGTCCTGAACCACCCCAAACAGAATCTGATAACTTGGCACGCTCACTCCAATCGACGGGTTCTTTGACACAGTCTTTATTAATTTCACCGTTAATAGCGCAAGACGATCGACCGTGGCTGGATTCCATTAGATTCATCATGCGCACGACTTTAAACTCACGTAGAGAGCTGAGATAGTCTGGGTTGAAAACAATCTGATCAATACTGCTTCTGTCTTTGTTTTTGACTTGATCTGCAAATGATTCATAAGTGGTATTAGTAGGGCATTCAGACTGGGATGCTACATGGATAAAAGGATTGTGGGCATCATTGGCATTTTTACAGGTACCACCGGGCATAATAATGCGAATGTTTTTGATGTAGTTGCCTTCACCGGGTGAGATATTTCTAATAATGATATTTAATGCATTTGCCTCGGCGTTGGTGCTTGCGTCTGTCAGGTTTAAATCAAAGGTTTTACCTTTTAAATTACCATCTAAACTACCATCATTAATGTCTTTTAAATTCTTAGCATTACTACTGAGTTGCAATAGACCTTCACCTTCGTAATACAGCGTGTATTTCCCCGAAGGGATAGCGCCTTTTAATGTGCCTTGTAAGAGCTTTGTGCGCGAAAAACCTACATCAGGGTCTAGCTTGGTTGGCCAGCCGTTTTCATCAAACTCAGTTGCATCTGTAGATAACTCCGCAAAAGGTCGCGCTGTTCTAAAAATATCCACAAAGGGCATAGCCTGACCCGCAGTATCGGCTTCGGCTTGTGGACCTTCGGTGTTTATACCCAGTGATGGTTTGAATGCTAACTTAGGATTGCGTCCAGTAATTTTATACAAGGCTTTATTGATTGCCTTGTTTGTCGAAGCTGGGTTGATGTTTGCATTTTTAGCATCGGTGCTACTTAGATCGATGCCGTTAGCGCTATTATTATCTGAGTCTAAATTAATAAGAATCAGCTTTAAGTGACTAATTGTTATGTGATTGTATTTATCGGAGCTTTTACTTTCTAATAAGTTCTCTGGCGTGATTCTCGCATTGGGGCGCACGCTATAACTTTGACCCGCAATGGTAAAGGTGACGGCTGTTTCGCCTTCTTTGTATTCGTAGGAGCCATCGCCTTTTGTAGTGCCGGTATTATTAAAACGCGATGTTTTGTACGCAATGCCAGAAATAGGCCGTGTTTGCGGTGTTTGGAATATTAACGTTCCTTGTTTGGTCTCAGGTGTAGAATCACTAGGTGCAGTGGTCTCTTTTTTATCACCACCACCGCCACAGGCGACAATAAAGGTCGAGAGCACTAATGATAGTGTAATGTATTGCGCAATCCTTGCGGTAGGTTGATTTAACATCCTTATAATCCCCATTATTTATGCTTTATATGCGATATTTTCATCAAGTTTTTGAAACTGTGGTTGTAAAATAGTGTGTTATTTTTTTAGTCACTATTTTAAACGACAAGTTCCTTTGTTGCTTTATTATACATAAAATTAGCTTATTTATCTTATATTTATAAGGCTTATGTAAAGCAAAATTGAGAATTAAATTGAACATAAGATTAAAATGGGAGTCATACTGTAAGGGTATCTCTATCTAATCAAGTATTTTCCCCACCGTGTTATCTGAATAGGACAAGATTATGAATGTTAAAAAACTGAAAGTGCTATGTATCGTGCCAATTTTATTATTAGGTATGTTGAATGTTTCTGCAAACGACCGTTATATAAATGCAGAAGGGCAGGGTAAATGGATTTATGATCAAAGTAACCCCACGATAGAAGTTTTTATAAAGGGTGCTTCGGTCTATGCCAGAATTAACGCGCAAGCTAAAGATAACGCGCAAGCTAAAGATAA
>CAZMWD010000021.1:0-14393 GCA_964569685.1 uncultured Cocleimonas sp.
GCGCGTTATCTACTGCACTTAAAGGTGACCCACAAGGTCTAGCAGAATTAGTCAACGGTAAAGTACCGATTACCCAGCTTCCTGCTCGGGTCATACCGTCAATTCATGTTGTCGCTAATGAATCAGCAAGACTTGCTTTAACTGTGCAGGAAGGTGACGAAGCTAAACAGCTTGATAATAATGAGCATTTCATCTATGACGGCACGGCATGGCACGGCTATCACGATGAGCAACCTATCTTCGGGCAAGGGTTTAAGCACGTTAATGAAAATGAGTTTACCCACACTTTTTCAAACAGTTTCGAGTCAAAGATGTTCTTGCTGTCTACGACCAAAGCCAATGCACGGTACAGATTTGGGTGGTCATATCAGTGGAGTAGCGATAGCACGTCTAACGATTTTGAAGCCAGAATTTTAGTCAATGGGGTCGAGTTTTTAAGGCACATTCAAGAGCCGCAAGATTCCAGTGGAACCTCTTACAATACGTCAGGGACTAATCAGCGGTACACCGAGACAGGCTTCAATTATTACAATCAGGGGAGCGCGGCAGGGAACCTGAATATTGAAATGCAGTACAGAACGAGCAACACAAGTTTCAGGGTGAGTATATGGAACGCCCGAATTGAAGTGTGGCGGGTATTGTAGTGAACATTTACCACCTCCACGAAGGAGGCAAGGATTCCAACACCAATTTGACCTGCCAGTTAACAAGGAGTTTTTGATGAACGACCCGACTAAAAATATCACCGCGTTTTACGGTCTTAGGAACAGAGCTAAAAATAGAGCCAATATTGAGGGTTCGTTAAGCTCAGTTTTAAATATGGATGTCGATGATGAGCAGGGCTTGCTGACTAGAAAGGGCTACCGTAAGTCGATGAATGGTCAGGGTTTGATTAATTCTTTTTGTACACAGGATGAAAAGAGATTGTTTATTGTTCAGCAAGGCGGCTTATATTTAATAGATGAGGGTTTCAACAAAGAGCTGATTTATAGCGGACTGGGCGATGAGTATATCTACTGGGCGGAGCAGGCGGATTACATCGTCTTATCTAACGGGTTAGTCATTGACCCTCAGAACAGAGTGATGACATGGATTATTGAAGAGCCTTCTCAACCCCTAGTGACAATAACTGCCGGTAGTTTACCAAAGGGAACCTATCGTATTGTGACAACACTTTATGATGAGACTGGTAGAGAGGGGGGTGCAAGTATTCCGGTTCAGATAAATTTGAATGAAGATGAAGGGTTGAGAATACAGCCTTTTGCAAAAGAGGGGTTCTTGGTTAGAACTTATGTCACTGATACAGATGGTTCTGTTTATTATTTAAGCAGTATTGAGCAGGTTGAGTTTTCAATAGTCCAGTTCAACGCTTTCACTTCACCTTTAGATGACAATCAGTTAAAGGGTCAGTCAATAGGTGATGATGAACCTGTAGGTACGATTGCTTTTTTTGAAAATAAACTATGGGTGTCAAAGTACACAGAAGGGTTGACTGCCATTTTTAATTCATTTCCTTTTTGGTGGAATTTGTTTGATATTCATAGCCAGTATGTGATGGTGGAGGGTAGAGTTAATGCAATAAAAGGTGTTAAAGAGGGGCTTATTATTGCAACCGATGACCGTATTTATATCTACAATGAGTCATTGGTAAAACTGGCGGACTATGGTGTCCCCCAAGGTATACCTTATGTTGTAGACGATGATGACAAACTGTACTTATGGACTCACCAAGGCTTGTGTGGAATGATGCCTTTTGTCAACATGACAGAGGGTAAAGTGGTGGTTGATTCAGGGCAAACCTGCCATGTTGAGATAGTGAATCAGGACGGGTTTAAGAAGATTGTTGTATTAGTTAACACCGATGGCATCACGGATAACCCTCGACTTGAGTATTTAACCAAACCTTGAAGGAGGCAAGGATTCCAAAATGTAAACCCCCTTCCCTTTAGGGTGGGAATGAGGTCAATGTCAATATAAAGTTGCCACTACTTTAAATCCCTTTTTCGTTTCTGGGAACTCAATTGATTTAACAGCACTTAACACCTCATTTAATCCTTGTCCGTGACCTGATACCTCGTTTACTTCATCCTTTGTGGTAAACCCATGCGTATTGATGATGGCTAGTAAATCAACCCTGTCAAATTGTAACCTATCGTCCCGTTGACGAGCTGCTTTAAAGGTTATCATTAGTTCATCCAGTCCTTTACCATCATCTTCTACAGTGAGTTTGTTATCTTTAAGGGTTACTTTAATGGTCACAGCATCACTATTGCAGTGGGCTATTGCATTGCTCACAAGGTGGTATATTATTGATTCCACTTCACATTGGTAGTTGTTAATGTCATAATGGATTGCTACTTTTACGTGCATTAATATTGCGTATTTTTCAAATAGTTTTTTCAATTCATCCATAAAAAAGAGGTCGCCATGGCGGTTAATTATAGTAAAGGAGTATCACAATCAATGTTAGCGTTGATTGATACTGATTTTACAAATTGTTCAATTGAGATTCGTACAGGCACTCAACCACTGAGCGCAGATGACGCGGCAACCGGCACTTTATTAGGTGTGGTGTCGGTGGACGCTCTTCCTTTTGTTGAAGGTTCCCCTGCTAATGGTTTAAATTTTGATTCGCCTGTAGATGGCGTTTTATCAAAACCTGCATTGGTTAACTGGAAGTATAAAGCAATTGCATCAGGGACTTCAAGATGGTTTAGGTTACGGGCAAATCCAGTTGATGATGGTTTAACTTCTGATACGCTTAAACGAATAGATGGCTCGATAGGTAATGTATCAGGTGATATGACCGTGGGTAATTTAAACGTGGCGGTTAATGACATAGGTACGGTTGATTCGTTCAATATAGAAACTGATTAATAACGTACTGTTCACGTTATGTCATGGTCGTTTACGTTCGATGGGGATATTAAGGAAGTATTAAAGTATTACCCGCTAGCCGTGACTGAACTTAAATCCATGTTGTCTATTGGTTTACATTCCAGAACCATTCGCCCCAATAGTCACGCCACCATTCTTATAAAGACTCGACAGCCACACATTCATATCAATGTCATTCATGGGAATTTATTTTATGAAACTTTCCATGCTTTAAATAAGACCTTACAAATTGACAATGTAACCAGTGACCGTGGGATTTTTACGGTAGGTTCTTTGATTTTACCCAACCGGTTCAGGTACGGGCATGTTATTCAATGGGATGTGTTACTCAGAATAAAGCGTCAAATAGCGGTCACGATGACTGATTCTTTATTTGATGATACTGCCAATTTCATCAATAACGTGCCTGAACTGAACGCTATAGCCTATGGTGATGGGCGGTTGTATTTGTGCGGAGCGAATCTAAAGACGGTTCCAGTAGGTGATGTAGACCGACCTGTTATAGGGTTGTCGGGTTCGTTTATTGTTCTTGATGAGTCTGACTTAACGGTTGTCAACGGGTTTGAACTTCATATTCAGAATCCACAAAGAAACGTGGGCTGGTCTAATTACAATGAGAGCATTTATGCGTTTGAAGTGTCAATTAATTCATTTCACGTTAGTCAGTCAATTGCCTTAAATGGTGGGGTAACAAGACGTTATTTTCTTGTGGGACACGAACTTGATAACTCACATGGTCAAGGTGTTGTAGGCACTACGTTCACGCTTGATAATGAGTTTAATATTGTAGAGCAGTTACGGTTTGTCAGTGTTGAGAACTTTGATATTTTAGCCACTGATGACCATCACATTTATTGCAGTACAGGGCATGATTTAGTTACCTTTGAGTTATCTGATTTTTCAACCCACGTTGTCCATGGCTTTAAGTTGAAAGATTTTCAAACGGGCGGACATAATTTTTCAATACTCACCATGGAGAGTACCGATGACGGGTTTTATCTCACCGCATCCCGTTCTCAGATTGTATCTAATATCACGTATGGTTTACAAACTTTATCAAAACTGATTGTTATCCGCCTTGATAATGATTTTAATATAATCACTCAAAAAGAATTATCCAACTTTGCCATTAGTTCTCAATTTTTTGGTTTTGGGTCGCAAAATTCAGGGTCTATCGTTGAAATGGAGAATGGCAATTTATTGATTGTCAGTAACTATAACAAGTTAACAAAAGACTTGGATGCTCCAATGAATTTGACACCTGATGAGTTTAACAATAGGGTTTCATTTTGTGCAGTCATGGATAAGGATTTAAATTTACTTTATCAAAATAGCATTGATACAGGGTTTAATAATAAAATTGAGCGTTGTTCGATTAAGGATAACATTATTTATCTATCAGGTACAGTGCTTCAAAATCCTGAATATTCGACCCTTTTTGAGTCGTCAATACAAAAGGCTGATGAGACGGGGTTCATTGTGAAATGGGACGTTAAGCTCAAAGGGGACAGCACGGTCAGGAATACAGATCCGTCTATCACTGCCGTTATAGGTGAGGTTGATGAGCTGATTTTTTCAGAATCGGACAGTATAGAATCGGATGTTACTTTTGCACAAGGTGAACCGGCTAATAATGTTATCATTAGTGAAAGAAACAATGTTATCTTTAAAGGTGTTGCGGGTTATTTTCCGGATAGACACGGTGGCAATTTCAACTAATTATAGGACTTAAAGTGAGCGCATCCAGTTTTTTAGAACAACAAATACTAAACCACATTTTTACATCAACTGCCTATGTCAGTCCGAACGCGAGTTTATATCTTTGCTTGTTCACAGCAGACCCTTTACCAGACGGTAGTATAGTGTCGGAGGTCAATGTTATTACAGATGACACCGCTTATGCCAGACAGTCCATTTCATTTGATGCGGCAGTCCCTTCTATTCAGTCAACGGGTGGGGACGATTATATCCCCGCTAAATGTGCTAGCAACAATGCTCAATTATTCCCACCCGTTATGGCAGGGTCAAATGGGGTGGATTATGGCATTACTCACATTGGGTTATATGACGGGCTAACGGGTGGTGACTTGCTATACATTCACCCACTGAGTGAAACAGTAACCCGTGTTATCGGGCTTTCATTATCGTTTGCAGTGGGTAACATAAAGGTTAGTCAAAACTAAGATGACTTGCCCTTGGCACAAGATTGTAAATGCTCAGTGCATTGAGAAAGTGGAACTGGACTCACTCGCCTATTACAGTGGAGAGGCGGGTTCAAAGATTAATTCACTGCCCGACACTAATAAATTTGAACTCATGGCGAATGATGCCATTTCGGTCACTGTCTCAAATGTTAATTCAGCGTACATTTCAAAAGATGGAACGCTTTATACCTGTGGTAATAATGGTTCTGGACAGCTTGGCAGGGTGCTGGCATCTTCCTCATCAGGTAATATCTTTGAGGTTGCAGGGACAGGGAATTATAGATACTGTACTAGCACCAATTACCGATTATACGTTATTGACAATAACGACAATCTATACGCTTGTGGGAAAGGAGAGGATGGCATGTTGGGATTGCCAGCCCAGCAAATCGGCTCGCTTCCTCCTGCTACTATTTCTCACAGTTCGTTACAGTTCATCACGGGTGATGTAAAAACGGTATCAGCAGGGGAAACAAATGTGGCTATTGTCAAGAACGATGGCTCTCTCTACACCTTTGGTTATTCTGATTCGGGTAGTTTAGGGTTGGGATTTTACAGTGGGTTAAGGGCGACTCCTGAATTTGTAGGGGGTGGGTATGATTTTGCAGAAGCAGGCGGAAATCAGTTGCTCGCGGTTAAGCAGAATGGGGATTTATTTGTTGCAGGTGATAATTCCGACGGTCAAATAGGTCTTGGTTCCTCTTTTAACTCACTCTCAATGTCATTCTGTAAAGCGAATATAAAGGCGGTTGCCACGGGTAATGACCACAGCGTCATTGTTGATAATGATGGCAATCTGTTAAGTACAGGGGCAAATAATAAAGGACAATTAGGGGATGGCACAACCTATTCAAAAAACACTTTCGCACAAATAGCGACAGGCTTTATTGATTGTTTTACAGGTGAGAATAGTTCATTTGCCATTGATACAAACCATAATCTGTTTGGCTTTGGTACTAATAAAGACGGTGTACTGGCTATAGATTCTAATGCGGGCTACTCACATGAAACATTACAGGCTGTCACTGATACGAATGGACAAGCGGGACATTATACGTTTGTTGAGGTATCCCCCACCAGAGTTATCAATACGAGTAATGCAACCGTTGCACTTCAACTTTTAGATTTAGTGTAGCCATTCAACAATTTACCCAAGAGGATTAAGATGAAAGCAAGTACAGGATTAAGGTTAAAGATGTTATCAGCCACGGGTAATTCTTTCCCTAATGTGATGACGGCATTTACGTTAAAGATATATTCAGGAGCCGAACCTTCTAGTGCGGATGGTGCAATCGCTACCACAAATATCTTATTATGTGAGGTGTTTAACGGCAATGATGGTTTAACTCGACTCACTTTTAACGATGAACCCGTCATTATTACTGCCAGTACGCCCACGACTGTCAATCTTTCTAAAAATGTGGCTGAAACATGGGAAGGAACGGTATCGACTAATGGAACATCTTCATTTTTCAGATTAGAACTGGCGGCAGATGACCAGAGCCAGAGCCAGACGCACCAAAGGGTACAAGGTTCAATAGGTTTGGCGGGGGCAGATGTCAACTTGGCTACTTTGGTAATGACTTCTGGTGCTTCTCAGTTGATTAATTATTTTACCGTTTCATTTCCTACGCTTTAATATTTAACATAATCTCAACACAAAGAAGATGGGTTTCTAATGGGTTATTTTTTACAAAAAAGGAAAACATACATTGAGGTAGATGGAGGCTCTATAAGGAAATGGGTTCAAGGTAGAACATGGGTTCATTCAACTGCAATCTACGAGGAACCTACGACCATTGACGGGGATTTAGTCAGTCATGTGGGCTATGAGAATTGCACAACCAAAACATTCCCTGTAGACCCCAGTAGCCCGTTATACGACCCTTCAAACCCTTTTACCACGCTTTCATTTTGTGATGTAACCCACGGGCAACAAGTCACTCCTGTTCAGGTAATTCCTGGGAAGTTGATAGGTTATGAGACCTTCACCACGACCGATGAGGGACATTGGCTTACTGTAGAATTACCTAATCCACTAGTCCCTGTCTCTGTTAATGCGTGGAACTCAAGCGCAGTATCAAAGTTTTCAGCCGTTGGTAATGTGAAAGCCGCTTTTGATATGAACCACCTGAACAGTGTGTTTGTACTGGGGCTGAATACGACTATAAATGCGGGTAAATCTACACCTTACGTTGATATTAAGCATGGCTTTTTAATATCGAGTGATTCCTTTTCGATTATTGAGAACGGTGTTGATGTCTTTGATTCCGAGCAAATTCAGACGGGGTATTCTCTTGTCCATGGTGATAAACTTGAAATAGAACTTATTTCAAATTCTGTTAGCTATAAGGTCAACGGGGCCACTGTTTTTCAATCTGTTTCAAAATTTAACACTGCCGACTCCATTTCAATGGATGCGTCTTTATATCTGCAAGGGACAGAAATTCATAATGCGGAACTCATTAGTTTACCGGCTTCTGCCTCTATTACTTTTAATGAAGATGACCCTCCGTTCCAAGCTTTTACCGAGCTTGTCCTTGATGACCCTTTAAGCTTTAATTTTAACGCAACGAGCCGTTTATTCACTGAGTTAACGGTGATTATCACCGATAATAAAATCCGTTCATTCAGTGAATTAACGCTTGATACTCTGCCAGTGCATGTGAACAGTGGCCATATTGAGTTCCAGCCTATCGTGGGCTTCGGTTCTGATACTGAGTTTGCTGAGGGATTTTTATCTTTTGAGCCGTTAAAACTTGAATCAACCAGTGGATTAACTCAGAATTTCTCAGGCGGTGGCTATGGCAACATTGCCCCGCTGACAATAACTGCAACGTGGATTACAGGACAGTCCAACACCGCCTCTAATATGAACTTTGAGCCGTTAGAAGTTCTTGGGGCTGAGGGTAACTATGCAGAAGGGAAATTAAGCTTTGAGCCGTTGGAGTGTAGAGGTGTTCAACTACAGAAAATGATGGACGGTGTGGTTTTTGTTGAGTCTGAGGGTGGGTTCGGTAATGCCACCTTGTTGAGGTCAGGGAAGCATTTATTAACTGCGGCTCATGTGGTTGAGAACTTTACAGACTTAAGTCTGATTAATTTAGATTTTTTTGCATCCAGTCAGGTGTTTGTAGCTCCAAGGAAGGTGGTGGGGATAATCACTCACCCCGATTATGTTCACACTAAGGTTAATGGTGTGACCACTGTTCTTAACAATGACCTTGCCATTCTTATCCTTGATGATGAAGTTATCCCGCTGGTCAGACGACATGATATTTACCAAGGTGATAATGAAGTCGGCAACACCTTTCGACGATTGAGCAGAACATTCCAAGTCAACCCCAACACTGGTGTTAAGGGGGCAATTGGTTGGTCTGAGACAACTAATAAATTTGATATTGCTGGTGAATTAATCCCGCCTTTGCTATCCGATTTTGAAACACCCCCTAATGGAACAACGCTTGGGTATGATTTTGATAGCGGGCATACCACCCATGATGCTATTGGTGATAAATTTGGCATTAGCGGACTAGGCACTGCCAATGAAGGTGTGGCACAACAAGGCGATTCTGGGAGTGCTTCATTTTTCACCAACGGTGTTATAGCAGGTGTCGCCAGTTATGGTGCAACCTTAGGTTCACCACCTGATATACACGAGGGTTTTGATTCAACTTATGGGGAAGTGGCAGTTGATACAAAGGTGTCTGAGTATGTCAACTGGATAAACAATGCCGTCCCCGAAATGGCTTTGCTCAATTTAATCAAGGCCAATGTCAATGCGAAACTTGGCTTAGGTTTGCTAATTGCTGCCACGGGTTCGGTGTCAACGGGTAATGCGACAACTATAAAGTTACAACAACTTACCATTAATTCGCATACAGGGGCGGTGGCAACGATACCCTCGAGTCCACAAGGTTTGTCGATTAATTCCACTGTAATATTGTCCCGTGCAGTTCGTGCAACCCTTCGTGCAATCAGGTTGAGTATTACGGCAACCCTTGTTAAACCTGAAAGGTCTAATATCACATTGGTCTTGCCACGGTTGAAGATAAAAGCACACACGGGTGCAAATGCAAAATCATTAAAGGTAGTCGGTCATCAGTCCTTTAGTTTAGCCATTAACAGCACTATTTTACTGAGTCCCAGTTTTAACGCTTTATTGAACTTAAACGATTCTTTAAAGTTAAGTATTTCGGCTTCTTATACTTCTCACACACCTACTATTGTAAGCTTTAAGCTTCCTTTATTGAAGGCGGTTTACGGACATGTGTCTATTACACTGCCTGTGTTGAAGATTGATGCCACTACGGATGGGGCAGTTAATGTTTCTCTGAATCCCGCCCAGTTACATACCGGCAGGGCGTATTCAGTTAATGTTTTACATTCTGAGCTAACGGTCTATTCTAATTATAACTTTGATAAAATAGTACGATTTAACGGTCTTTATTACGGGGTATCAAATGACGGGCTGTATTTAATAGAAGGTGTGAAGGATTTAGAGGTGAATATAAAGGCACACTTCAAGATTAACAGGCTTGATTTTGGCACTTCACTTCACAAAAGAGTCCCTTACCTTTACATTGACTCAGTGGATGATACGATGGTGGAACCGTTCACAGAAGAAGAAATTGATAGTGTTAATGATGAGTCAAGAAAAGTGGGCGATTATTTAACTGTCCACAATGGCAGACGTTGTAAATTGGCAAAAGGAGCTAGGGGTAGATATTGGTCATTTAGGGTATCTAATGTGAATGGTTCTGAGCTAGATGTCCGTTCGCTGGAATTATTCGCCGAGATAGGCAAAAGGAAGGTTTAAAGATGGCAAGCGTAGAAGAATCCATAGCAGGGGCTAGAAATTATGCAGAAAGGTTAGGAAGGGAGGCTCAAGACTTGCTCGATTCTGCCGTTACTGCCGCTCGTTCAGACATTCAGTTACCGTCCATTATCCTTCGTGATATTGATTCCATTGATGATTTAAACATTGACGACAGCCTCCTTCCTTCATCAAGTTCTGAGTATGATGCCCCCCAGCTAGATACGGTCGAAGGTACACTTCCTGTGTACGATGACCCTAACGAGATAGTTGATGATAGTGTTTTTCCAGAAGATGTCAGTATAACGACTAATGATTTATTTTTGCAAAATTCACCAACGGGAATTGATGGTATTGGTTATTTTGATGGTCAGGTTCCTCATATCGACATTGCGACCATTTCGGATGAAATAGATGAGGTTTCACGCCCTATTATTGCCACTATTGATAGTCCCGTTCTTAATGATGTGTCGATAGGTGATGTTCCTGATGTGACGGTTCCTGTTTTTAATCAGAATGTTCAGTTGACTCAAATTAAAGATGCCCCTGATTTATGTGATAAATATAAGGAACAGTACGATAGTTTATCACCGGTGATGCGAGATAACATAACGGGTACGGTTGATGAATGGGTTGCTAAGTTTGCCCCTGATTTAAGTTCCAGTCTGTCAGCACTACAGGCTAAGATTGATGAGGGTATCAGTTCTGGAAAGGCATTAACTGAGGAATTTGAAAATGCACTTTATAACAGGGCTAGGACAAAAGCACAAGATGAGGGCAATCGGTTAAAGGTTGAGCTTGAGAGTGGTGTTTCAAAGCGGGGGTTCAGACTACCACCCTCGGTCATCAATGCTGGCAGGGTTCAAATCAATCAGTCCATTGCAACCAATATATCTAATCAGTCTCTTGACCTTGCTATAGAGCGAGCGAAGATGGAAATTCAACATGTTCAGTTTGTGATGGGCTTGTCTCAAACTTTGACCTCATTGTTGATGAACTCCTCATTGCAGTATGCAAATGTAATGGTGTCCAGTAATGCTCAGGTCATTCAGTATGCCGCGCAGACAACACAAGCCGCCAAGGATTCTTATTTATTGCAATTAGATAATGCTAAATTAAATATATCAATCCTTGATTCAGAGGTAAAAGTATACGAGGCTGAATTAAAATCATCCCTTGCAAACTATGAGCGTTTTAAGCTTGAACTTGAGACTGCAAAATTGACCGTTGATGTGAATGACTCAAAGGTGACGCTTTATGTGAAGCAGTTAGACGCTGAAACGACTAAGATTAATCAGTACACCTCTATTATTGACAGCATCTTTAAAAAAGCTCAGATGGAAAAGTTGAAGACTGAACTGTTTGGCGAACAGATAAAGGGTTATCTTGCCAAGCTTGAGCTAGTTAAGTCTGAGGTTGATGTGTATGAAGCTCAGTTAAAAGGGGATGCTGAAAAATTAAAAGGAAGGCTTGCCAAAGTTGATATTTATTCAAAAAAAGTTGATTCAATCGCAGTTCAAAAAAAGTTGAGAATTGAAGAAATGAAAGTGATGAATATGACTAACAGTAATAAGACTGAGCAATTCAAGACTATTTTGAGTAAGTACGAGACTGAAATAGGTGCTGAGTCAGAAAGGCACGGGGCAGAAATAGAAAGTCATCTTCAGGATTTAAAAACTTTCATTGCTAAAATATCAGTGCAGAAAGACATTTACAGGGCTAAACATGATGCTATTAAGGATAAGGCTGTTTTAACCAAGCTTGACACTGAGGTTAAACTTGAGAAGAACAGATTGACGCTTGAGAAATTCTTGAATAGAACCGAATTAATCACCGATACCAACAAGAGTATAGGGAACATTTATGCAGAAATGGCTTCATCGACTTTAAGTTCGCATAATTCCATGGTTTCAAAGAATAGCAACGAGAACAATTAAAAATGGTTAACATTGCAGATTTAAAACGAGTGGGACAGGTGGCTAGAACAGGTTGTAGTTAAATTAAAAAGAGGATTCCAACTCACTATCAGCACAAAGTACGATGGTGTCCGACATACTAACAGAGAGAGCGACCAACTAATGCGTGGAATTTACAAAAACAAGAACGAGAACAAGAACGAGAACTTAAATGCTTCGGGGCTTCCCAATCTTGCATCTACCTCAGCGGTTCGACCGTCTGGACAATCCTTTACTTCAAGACTTGGACAAGGTGCAAGAACCTTAGTGGATGGCATTTCAGGCGTTGTAAACAATGCAAACACAGAAGCCAATAACGTTCGCCTGAATGCGGGTAAAAGCTTGGGCAGTGGCGCATTTAATATCGCAGAAGGGTTTAGTCCTACCACTAGCCCTGCCCCTAGCCTTTCAAAAGTACAGAGTGGCGGCAAGGCTGGGCGAACGCTATCAACGGATTCTGACAATGCCCTGCCTGAGTTGGGCGCAACCGCTGTAACTCCTGCGAGCGACAATGCGATACAAACTAACATTCCAGCCCATAGTAGCAATGAGGGGCGTATAGATTTAGGCAATGGTAATTTTGTCAGTGGCCTGAGTGCCGAGCAACAAATTAGGTTTAATGGACGGCAACAAGCCCGTGCCGATGGAGCTATAGGTCAAGAGTTGCCATCTTTTAACACGGATAATCATATTGAAGCCTCGCGTGGTGAACTATCGGCAAGGGTAGGCTCATTGGTTCGGTCAGGTCAATTATCAGTTGATGAAGGCTTGGCACAGCTTAACAATATTGAAGGGCGACTCAATCAATCAGCACAGCAATCAGCACAGCAATCAGCACAATCGAATTTTGCACAACAACAGGCACAGTTGGCAAAGGACGGGGATGTTAAGGGTTTACTTGCCAATATCGTAGCCACTAATCCTAACAATGAGAGTGCAACCGAAGGGCTGGTTAAACTGTCATCCGATGGCAGGAAGAAGAGGAAGTTACAAAAGTCTATCTTTGATGATGCAACACTGGATGCGAAAATTCCAGATGTATCGGATGACGTTCGAGCAAGGCTTAAGTCGAGTGAATTTAATGAACAAGCATTACAGCAAGTGATGAACGATATTGCAACGGCTACCAAAGCAGGTGGCTCGGTTGATGACGTGTTTGCACAGTTGCAAGCCGATTCTAATATTCATTCCGACATTTGGAAGCAACTATTGGGCTTTACCACCGGATAGGTGAACGACAGTCGTTACCGGCTGGCACAGGTTAGGGTGGTATACTGCAAGAATCTAAACTCTGATTATTTATATTGCCATGGGAAAATATTTCAACGATGCTTTCAAAGATACCTCACTGGTAGGAAAAGCACCTATTTTACAAACCGATTCTGCAATTCTTGATACTGTAAAGGATGTAGGAATATCAGCCGTGAAGGGTATTGTTGGCGTAGGTGAAGCAGGTGTAGGTCTTGCAGACCTTGCCACGGGTGGTCATGCAGGCAAGGCGTTGGAGGAAGTTGCCGGTGTTGATTTCGGTAAAACTCACGAAATCTTAGACAGTGGCTACAGTGAACGGCAACAACTAGCTAATCAGAAAGTTGCCGATGCTACGGGATTTATTGATACTGCGAGTGCATATTTACAAAATCCATCAACCATTGGTCATGCGGTCGTAGAGTCTGGGGGTTTGATTGGTGCTGGTCGTGCCGTTGCCTCCAAAGTTGCTAGTAAGTTACCACAACTTGCAGGTGCTACCGCTGGGGCAATTGGTGAAGGTGTATTGATGGCTGGTTCTGGTGCTGAAAATATCCGGCAACAAACCGATGACGGATTGTTAACACTAGGACAATCGGGTGCAGGAGTTGCCACGGGTATTGTAGGTGGATTTTTCGGTGCAATGGGTGGTAAATTATCCAAGAATCTAGGCGTTGGTGATATTGATGTTATCGACAATGCAGGGCAATTAGTAGAATCCGCTGTCAGTAAACGCTTTGCTACTCGAATGGTAAAGGCTGGGGTGTCTGAGGGCTTGTTTGAGGAATTACCACAATCCATGCAAGAGACAATATTCTCAAACGTGGCACTTGGAAAAGATACATTTGAGGGTGTTCCAAAAGCTATGGCAGGTGGTCTTGTAGCCGGTGCAGCGATGGGAATGGGATTTGAAGCCGTACGACCCAAAGGTGTGCTAAACAAAGCTAAAGATAAATTACAAACAGATACCCAAGAACCTACCCAAGAACCTACCCAAGACCCCAGCAGTGCCAAACAACAACAAACGTATGAAGATTTACGTTCCCGTTTTGGCAATCCAGAAGGTTTTGCAAACGGTGTTAACAACGGTGACTTATCCACAGATGTAGTGCCGCCTGCGCTTGAGGGTGAACTATTGGGTGCTGAGGTAGAGCAAGGACGTTCTGCACCCTTAGGCATCCGTAGCAGTAAGGTCGGTATTGAAAATTCAGGTGACATATTTGTAAAAGGTGGCGACTTTAACGAGTTTGACCAACGAACGGATGTAGGTAC
>CAZMWD010000022.1:0-2219 GCA_964569685.1 uncultured Cocleimonas sp.
AGCTAAATAATCTTGACTAATTAACTAGGTAAATGTTAAATTAGTTTATTAATAATTACTAATATAGGTGTTCTGCGCATGTTCGGAGTTAAAGAAATTGATGCCAGTGGTTTAAAAGAAATGCTGGATAATGCAGAAAAAGAGGGCAAGAACATCAGATTGCTAGACGTGCGCTCTCAAGCAGAATTTGCACAAGGTATTATTAAAGGCGGGGAGTTCGTGCCTTTACACACTCTGCCATTAAAAATGAATGAATTAAACGCAGACGATATTAATGTATTTTACTGTCGCAGTGGCGCACGTTCTGCTCAGGCATGTATGTACCTTTCTCAAAATAACGGTGTTGAAGGTATTAATTTACGCGGTGGTATTATTTCGTGGTATCAAGCAGGTTATGAAGTTGTGCGCCCTGAAAATATGCAGGCGAGTGGATAATTTTTAAGAAATAACCTTCTGTTTCATCTATCTTCTTTTCTACTTTGTCACTGCATTCTGTATGCGTGACAAACCTTATATAATGCTCTAAACAATGCTCCACATTTATCGTTTTCCTCATTGGCAAGACATACTCCAGTTGTAGTCTGCAATCTACTTTGAAAAGAAGATTCATAGCAAATATATGACACAAAAAAATGATAAGTTTGCTTATGTTTAGTATAGTCGCATACTTATTCGTTTTGTTGCAGCTATAAACCCCGCTAGAATATTTAACGCAACTAAGACTAATCTTGATTGACTACTTGAACAGAAAGAGCAACCTAGGTCTCAATATAAAACAAACTATTGAACCGAAAGAGGTAAACCTTTCTGATCACATCAGCCAGCTAATAAGATAATTACTCTATACTTAAGGAGACAAACTATGTCAGTAAAAAATGCATTTTATGCACAATCAGGCGGTGTAACTGCCGTTATTAACGCATCTGCGTGTGGCGTTATCCAAACCGCAAAAAAATTCCCTGATAAAATCGGCACTGTTTATGCAGGCGCAAATGGCATCATCGGTGCATTAACCGAAAACCTGATTGATACCAGCAAAGAAAGTGATGAAGATATTGCTGCTTTACTACACACTCCTTCTGGCGCGTTTGGCTCTTGTCGCTACAAAATGAAAAGTTTGGAAGATAACAAAGAAGAATACGATCGCTTGATTGAAGTATTCAAAGCACACAATATTGGTTACTTTTTCTACAATGGCGGGGGTGATTCTGCAGATACCTGTTTAAAAGTGTCTCAATTATCAGAAAAAACCGGCTTCCCTATTCAAGCGATTCACGTTCCTAAGACGGTTGATAACGATTTGCCTATCACCGATAACTGTCCTGGTTTTGGCTCTGTTGCAAAATACATCGCGGTATCGACTCTTGAAGCTAGTTTTGATGTTGCCTCCATGGCAGCAACATCAACTAAGATCTTCGTACTCGAAGTGATGGGTCGTCACGCTGGCTGGATTGCAGCAGCAGGTGCATTAGCTAATAATGAAGACAACGATATTCCCGTCGTTATACTTTTCCCAGAAATCGAATTTAACCAAGAAAAATTTCTTGCGCTAGTAGATAGCAAAGTAAAAAGCCACGGCTACTGTAGTATTGTTGTATCAGAAGGTGTTGCATGGCCTGACGGACGCTTCCTTGCAGAACAAGGTACTCGTGATGATTTCGGTCATGCACAATTAGGTGGCGCAGCGCCTGTTGTTGCTAACATCATTAAAGATGCTTTAGGTTATAAATTCCACTGGGCCGTTGCTGATTACTTACAACGTGCAGCACGTCACTTGGCATCTAAATCCGATGTTGAACAAGCTTATGCACTTGGCGAAGCTGCTGTTGAAATGGCAATGGACGGCAAAAACTCAGTAATGCCAGCTATTATTCGCACATCAAATAATCCTTACAAATGGGAAATTGGCTCAGGTGATTTAAAAGACATCGCAAACGTCGAGAAGATGATGCCAATGGAGTACATCTCTGAAGATGGTTTTGATATTACCGATGCATGTCGTGAGTATTTATTGCCATTAATCGAAGGTGAAGCATATCCTCCGTACAAGAACGGATTACCTGATTATGTTACTTTGCAAAAAGTATTGGCAGAGAAGAAATTGCCTGAGTTTAAGATGAAGTAGTTTTAAGCAAATATCACCTACTTAAAAGCCCTGTTATAATAATAACAGGGCTTTTTTGTGTTTAAGAAGAAGTGTTCATCTCAGAGTAGCTCTT
>CAZMWD010000022.1:2319-14371 GCA_964569685.1 uncultured Cocleimonas sp.
GAATGCTCCGCAGGAACAAATGATTTAAATGGACGGTTGTGAAAAGTGATTCTAAACAGTATCTATGCCTTCGCATAAAGAACAGTTCCCATAACACTTTGATTTTTAATTATAACATGACAATATAATAGGGATAAAATCAACAGCCTGCTAGAATTTCATGACAGTCTATAATGCTATAGCCTTTCTACAACCTCAGTATGTTTAAGATGTTTTGCCAATCCTTTGGGTGTTTTCCCATCACTATTACGGCTACTTCTGCTGAGACCTTTATTTATTAAATACGAAACAACCTTCGGGTGGCCAAAACGCGCAGCTTGGTGTAATGCTGTCCAATTCTTTTCTGTTTTAGCATTCAGTGAAGCACCTTTTGATAACAACATTTTCACTACATCAAGTCGTCCTTTTGCGGCCGCTTCATGTAAGGGTGTTTCTTTGAATTTATCCATGCCATTGACGTTTGCGCCGTTTGCAATAATAACTTTTGCAAAACCAAGTTGCCCCTTAGCTGATGCTTTATGAAGCAAGGTTTCACCAATACTATCCGCAATGTTTACATCCGCTTTATTACTCGCAAGTAGCTCTGCAATTTTTACATTTCCATTACGCAATACAACTTGTAAAGGGGTTCCTTTTTGGCTTCCCGTATTGGCATTTGCGCCGTGTTTTAATAATTGACCCACAACACTCACTTGCCCTTTGGCAATTGCCAGATGTAATGGGTTGCCTCCTTTGCCTGCTTGATTTGCATCGGCTTGATAGTTGAGTAAACGGCTAACAATGCCGGGGTGATTACGTTCTATTGCTATTAGTAACGGCGTTTCGCCGGAGCCACTGGCTTTATTTGAGTCTGCACCATTTTCTAGTAATAATTGCACAAAACCTTCATTGCCTTTTGCAATAGCAAGATGTAACGCTGTTCTGCCACCGCGATTAGTTGCATTAACATCGGCTCCAAAAAGCACTAAATCATCAGCTAATTTATTAAAACCTTTATTTAACGCAAGATAAAGCACCGGGTCGCCATTCGCTGCAATCGTATTTGCATCCGCACCCTGTTTTAAAAAACGATCCACTTCTGCTTTACGAGAAGCCATCAAGTTATCTGCAAATGCCTTAGAGGTTACTGGGTTTGAACGTGGACGCGATGGGATACCGCGCTTTTTTATGCGCCCAACTTTGGGTTTATTATCTTTCGCTTTTACTTCAGCAGTATCTGAAGATGATTCTTCATTAGATGTTGTGTTCGCGTTGCTACTTGATTCTGTTTCTACGCTATCGGAGCGCACCGTTGTGGATGCTCCACCACAACCATTTAAAACCAGACTAGAAAAAAACACACCCAGAATCATCAATCTAAATTGATTTAATCCCCTAAAACTAACCATGACTTACCCCTAAATTCCTTTGATTATTGCTGCATATCCTTTTGCATTTTGTTAAATAAATCAACAGCCTAACTCTTGATAAGAGTCTTTCTCACTTTATAATTTTTCTTATGTAAGCAATAAACCCAATTGCTACTTTTTATTTTCGCGTTTAATAATAACTAAATTTAGCTTTTTTGTCAGGTCTTAGTTTTCTTTATATCCATAAAAACGGATTAAAATGGGTGAACTTAATTGTTATTTATCTCTCCTATACCTTTAACTTTGAAAAGACATCCTACTAATTAAGATGCTCTTCACGTAAAATTAACCTATTTTTTAAATGAGATGAGTGAAATGATCAACAAACCTTTAACAATAACGCTATTGAGTTTAACGCTTTCTTTAGTTGCCTGTAATGCAAACTCTAATTCAAGTTCTGTTACGCCTGCATCCTCTGCATCTTCCGCTAAAGCATCTGAGCCTGTTCCTCAAGCCGGTGGTTATAGCAATATTAATAATGCAAAATTAAAAGAGCTTCTTGATAGTGGTGTGACAATAGTTGATATTCGTCTAAAAGAAGAATGGCGACAAACGGGCATTGTAAACGGCAGTAAAACAATCACTTTCTTCGAGCAAAGCGGTCGTATCAACCCTAATTTCATTCCCGAATTTACAAAAATAGCAAAACCTGATCAGCCTGTTGTGCTTATTTGTAGAACGGGTAATCGAACGCAAGCGGCAAGCCAAGCGATTGCGCAACAATTAGGTTACAAAAATGTACTGAATGTGACACAGGGTATCGTTGGCTGGATGTCTGAAAAACGCCCTGTTACTAAATACGCCAATTAGTCTTTTAATTACTCAGTCTACTAAGAGGCTGAGTAATTAATTATCAATCAAATGCTCATAGCGCTTATCCGTTAATAGCTTAAGAAAGGCAATCAACGAGTCGATATTATCATCACTTAATCTCGCTGCTTTAAATTCGGTCGTTTCTAGTGCTAAATTTGTACTCACCTCTGGTGATTGCCACGCAACACCTGTTTCTGGGTTATTCACTCGCTCGATATTATTGAATTTATCATAGAATAAAATAACGGTACGCAAGTCTTTAAATACGCCGTTATGCATATAAGGCGCTGTTACTGCACTATTGCGTAAGGTGGCTATTTTAAATTTACCCTCTTCAAGCGGGCTGTTAACACGGGGGTTATCTAATAAGCCGTGGTCGATAAAATCAGCTCCTTTACCATTTGCTGTGCGCACAATTAAATTAATAGGAATACCCAGATTATGAAATTCATAATTTGTAAATGTTTCTTCCTGCGCCCCCTCATTTTCTCTTAATTGATGACACCCATTACAATTGGTTTTAGATTTCGAAAAAAACAGCGCCTGACCATCCCGTTCTTGAGGCGTTAACGTGTATTTATCACTCCCTTGGTAACTTCGCAATGAACGATCATATTTTGAATCAAATGGATTAAATTGGTCTGTTTTTTCAAATTCAGCAATGCTTTCTGTCATTTTTAAATAGGCATTTTCGACATCTTCAAAAATAGCTTCACCAAATAATTGCTTAAAGGCTAAAACAGTTTCTTCGTTCTCTTGAAGACGTAATACAACACTGGCTTTATCTGGCATTGCCATTTCAATAGGATTAAGAAACGGCACACCCGCCTGTCCTGTTAAATCAAGTTCTCTACCTTCAAGAAATTGACCACCAACAAACTTATTTTCTGTGAAAGAAAATAGGGGAGAAAACTTAGCATAAGTGATTGTCGGCGTATTACGATCACCAAATGATAGCCCGTCTTGCCCTACTGAAACGGCCTTGAAGACAGCATTTACACGTGGATCAACAAACGCATGCTTCGCATCATGGCAGGTGGCGCATGACTGCGTTCTGTTTAAAGATAAATTAATATCGGAGAACAGTTTTTCGCCTAATTGAATTTTAGAAAGAGTGGTTAAGGTCTGGGTACTTTTACCTCCGCCACAGGCTGATAATCCTAATAGGCTTATCAAAATACCCGTCATTATAAATATTTTTTTCATTATATAAAAATCCAAAAAAAAGAGTTGCTCATCCTACCAAAGCAACTCTTAATACCTACAAAACCTACCTACCTACCTACTTACTATAATTATTATTAATTAAATTATTCACCCAGATCGAGTGGATCATTTCCTCCATTACGACGTGCGAAAGAAAGGGTTGTTGATGCTAACTTACTATTGTCCCATGCGCCTGTTGCTACACCTGGCACCGCCTTTGTATAAAGAATCATACAGCTTGCTTCTATTTCATCATCGACCCGACCCAAAATACGCAAATAACCTTCGCCATCTTTTGGTAATGCGCTTGCTGGAACCGCTTTGCCTTCCAAGTCTTTATAAGACAAACTCATCACATCGTCCGTAATTACAGAAGAATGCGAACCAATCGTTTGCTGAGCAACACCAATAAATTGTCCTGCATTTGTAAAGACCTGGATATTGGCTTCTGCTTGGCGATCATTTTGACCTGTAAAATAAATAGCAAGGTGTTGACCAGAGGCGAATCTAAGCCCAGACATTAATCGGCTTGTATTAGGAATCCCTGTAAAGTTATTCCAAATTATTCTGCGTTTACCCGCTGATTCTGTTTGCACATAAGCATCCATTTTTTTACGTGCATCAAGATCGCCCGTGCGTACTAATACGCCACTACCTGACGTTGGCGTATTGCTTAACAAATCTTCTACAATAACTTCAGCACGTTCATTTGTACCTCCATCAATTTGTACTAGAATATTGCCAACACATTCACCTTCACCTGCGCCATTAGACTTCCAAACATCAAACCTTACATTGGTGGGTTGTGAAATTGCCGCACCGTCTTTTAACTGAAACTCATTGGTTGTAGCGACAATATTTTTAATGCCGCTACCAAAGAACATGATAGTAGAAGCGTGTCCGCTACCCGTGCGTGCAGTACAATTATTTTCCGTTGCTGTAATGGTCACGGCGGCTTGTGCTACCGAAATACTGGCAAATAACATCCCTAATAAAAATGCAATTTTTCTGTGTGTATATATTTTCATAATTAATTTCCTCAGTGATGTTTAGGCTATTGCGTTAAAGATAAAGGATCATTACCACCATTACGACGTGCAAACGTTAGTGTTGATTGTGGTAACTTCGTATTAGACCATGCACCACCGGTTGCATTAGGGGTAGCTTCAGAATAAAGCACCATACAGCTTGCTTCCGTCTCGTTATCTCCCGAACCAAGAATCTTTAAATACGCTTCGCCATCATTGGGTAAGCTGGTCACCGTTGCGCCTGAAGCATCAATATAAGTAAGGCTTCGTACATCATTTGTAATAACCGCTGAGTTTTTACCAATCTGTTGCTTAGCAACGCCAACATACGTGCCATCATCTTTAAAAAGTTGGATGTTTGCTTCTGCCGTACCACTCGCACCGGTATAATAAATAGCCAGATGTTGCCCCGCAACAAACCGCATCGAACTCATTAAACGACTGGTATTTGGCATTCCTGTAAAGTTATTCCATATCATCGAACGTCCATCGGCTTCCGTAATATCAATATAATTATCGAACTTTTTACGCACATCTAACTGACCTGTGCGTACTAAAACACCTTGTCCTGATGTGGGCGTATCAAGATAATCCTCAATCGCAACCTGCGCCCTATCATTTGTACCGCCATCAATATGCACGGTAATATTACCCAGGCATTTTCCTTCACTCGCTCCCTTTGCCTCCCATACATCGAAAGTAATATCGGTGTCTTGCATGATTGCTACGCCATCTTTTTTCTGAACCTCGTTAGTGGTTGCAATAACGTTTTTAATACCACTACCAAAGAACATAATAGTGGCGGCATGACCTCCTCCACTGCGTGAGGTGCATTCACCTTTTTTAGCAACGATTTGGGTGCTACCGGGGTCAGTGGGTGTTACTGACGCTTTTGTGCTTCCTCCCCCACAACCCGCTATTACAAGTGCCAAGCTTGCAAATAAGCTAGTCGATAGGAATATTGATTTTGGGCTTTTATTACGCATAAGTTTCTCCTATTTATTATGCTTTTTATTTGCCCTAAACCCTAGTAAGTGAAGCATGCTACAAGTGTCAGCATAGTGATTTATAAATAGTCTGAGATGGATCAATAACGTGTGTTATATATGCATGATATTTAGAAGGGTTTAGGCTCTATTCGACAATTAGCTTACTGATTCTGTGGCGAAGTAAATAGAGTAAAACAAACAGAGTAATCTGTGCATAATAGTAATTAATAACTGTGCTTTTACACAGTTTTAAAAAACTGACTGGACGCATCTTGATCACTTGATCTAGACTAGTGGGATGAAGATGATCGATCAAATACAGTAATAAAGTGAATTCTTACCAACAATACTTACGTTTAATTTTAATATTTTTAGTCTTCGTATTATTGTTGCTGTTTTGGCAAGGTTTTACTGGCTATCAACAATTCAAACATTTTCATCAACAATTATCCGAACGATCGGTGACATCAACCGCTCGTGGAATACATTTCTTAATGGAATCAATAAAGAAAAATGTGCGACTGTTTGCGGAACAAGAAAAAGAACTCTTAATTAGTCTCATTCAGCATCCCACTACACCGAATATAGAACAATTAATAGAAGGAAAGATCAATGCTTATTTCCCAGAACACCTTGCTTTTTTATTAGCCAATAAAATAGGAATCATTCAATATAATCATACCGAACAATTGGTTGGTAACACCTGTCGCAGAGAATTAGTGAGTTACACGCAAAATAATTTTAAACAGAACCTTGTATTTGTTCACACCGGCACTCAAATAAATTCTGACCATTTTGATGTGCTAACCCCAATAATAAATAATAATAAAATAATGGGTGTGCTTTTTATTAGTTTTAAATTGGATACACTACGTCGTGTTCTTACTCATGGAGAGGTTGTTAACCATCATTTATTGTTGCTTCAAATTGGCGAAACATCAAAAATAGAACTGAGAGGTAATACTAATTACCTTGCTGACGTTAAAGTACTTCCCGCGCAATCAAAAAACAAAATATTTTATTCAACTAAAATTAAAAACTCACTTTGGAATCTTGTCGGTATACCAGATAACACCCTTTTTAACACAGAGTATAAGCGCCTCTTTTTTCATGGATTGACTGTCTTATTTCTATTTCTTTTAATCTCTGGTTTAATGATCTGGGTACTTAAAAAAGAGGACTTAAAAAGTGGTAAAACGCGTGAGCTATTAGTAGCAGTAGATAACGAGAGACGACGAATAGCAATGGATATGCACGACCAAGTTTTATCTGAGTTATCACATATCGCGCGTGGGACTAACCAGCTTTCTGATAGCCCAAAAAGCCAACAGAACATTATCGCATTACAAAAAAACCTAGGGAAACTTAGCAATAATATTCGCTCTATTATCAATGATCTACATCCGCATTTTCTTGACAACCTTGGTTTAGAGGCAGCTATACGTGATTGCTTGCGACAACATTTAAACAATAATACATCCCCTAAATGGGATCTAAATATAGAGGATGATATTGATCTTTTATTTAATAATGAACAACGTTTTAATCTCTATCGGATTATTCTAGAAATAATAAATAACATTCAAAAACACGCACAATGCAGTTACTTTTCTATCAAACTATCGCGCCACGGTACCTTATTGAAATTAATTATTGAAGACGATGGCAAAGGGTTTGAAGCACCCAATATTTACAAAGGACTTGGCTTACATAATATCGAAACACGTAGCCATTTACTTAATGCAAAAATCAGTTGGAACAAATCAAAAACGCACACGGGTTCGCAATTTATACTCACAATGAAACTTAATTCCAATATTCCTAATAAAACCCCTAACCACAGCATTTAGTATGAATAATACCCACATCATCATTGCCGAAGATAATCCAAGAGATCGTGAATTTCTATTTGAAACGATCAAACAGCAAAAGGAACAAACTATTCATCTTGCTGAAAATGGTCAAGAAGCATTAGATTTAGCTCTGGAACTTGAAACAGCGCACCTTATTAGTGATATTCAAATGCCGGAAATGACAGGCATTGAATTAGCGCGTCAATTGTGGAAACAAAAACCACTCACTAAAATTATTCTGTGGTCGCATTATAGTGATGAAATCTATCTACGTTCTTTACAAAAAATTATTCCCCCAGAA
This sequence comes from uncultured Cocleimonas sp., assembly GCA_964569685.1. Classification (GTDB taxonomy): domain Bacteria; phylum Pseudomonadota; class Gammaproteobacteria; order Thiotrichales; family Thiotrichaceae; genus Cocleimonas. The sequence goes on from CAZMWD010000022.1 coordinate 9,919, forward strand.
ACAGTCTACGGCTATGTTCTTAAAAATAAATCTGCGGAACAAATACTCAAAGCAGTGTCCGCTGTATTTATTGATACACAATGCTGGATAGACCCAGAAATACGCCCCGTTCAAGCCAGAAGCCAACAAAAACCGGGGGTGATTACCGATGCTGAATTTGATGTATTGATTGATATTGCACTGGGTTTAACCGATAACCTAATTGCACAAAGACGCTTTCTTTCACGCCGTGGTGTGCAAAATCGTTTAAAATCATTATATTTAAAACTAGGGGTTGATAGTATGAGCTTCGAAGATGAACAAACACTCAATTCACGTTCACGCGCTATTGCCATTGCATTACAACGCGGGCTTATCAATGCACATGAATTACAAAAAGAAGAAACAGTATTGAAAGATTGGTTAGCGCAGATCAGTCGGCATTAAAATAAGGTTATAAATGGCAAATTTCAGCACCCATCTTGGCGTAGCAGCTGTTGGCTCGGGCATGTTAGCGACTCTCTGTTTACAAGTAGGCTTTGTCGATCCCAAAGATGCTTTGTTGCTTACCGCGGCTGGCACAATCGGTGGTATCTTGCCCGATATTGATCTGCATTATTCTCACCCCAGTCGAATATTGTTTTCTGTATTGGGAATATTATTTGCCTTCTTATGGATATTTTCAGCCAAAAACCAGCTATCCATTATCGAGCTTTGGGGCGCAGGCTTGGGTATATATTTGTTTATTCGGTTTCCACTCTGGGCATTATTTAATAAATTTACGGTACACCGTGGCGTTGTCCATACCATCATTAGCGCTGTTTTATTTTGTTTCTTAACGGCAATTTTAAGCTTTTATATCTTTAATAAAACACCCTTTATCTCATGGTTAATCGCCTTTTTTGTTTTTCTTGGGTTTATTCTACATCTATTACTTGATGAAATTTACAGTGTTGATTTTATGGGTCATCGGCTCAAACGCTCATTTGGCACAGCACTAAAACTGGTGGATACCAATGAAGTTATGGCGAGCGGGTTAATAATAGTAGGCATTGTTATCTTATGGTTTTTCACACCGCCTGCAACAGAGTTTTTAGATACCATCAGCAGTGCGGAAACGTATCACTTAATTGCAAACAGGTTGCTTCCGTTTAAATAAATAAGGGACTGTGAAAAATTATATAGAAACTTATTAAAAGAAATTAATCCACTCCATTCGTCAGATAAGTAGCTGCTTTTGCTACAATTCGTCGTGTCGTTATAGACACAAAAATAAGATAGGTTAATATACATACCGTTACTAAAAATGAACTGTTTCCTCAATGACTGTTCGAATAATAAAAATATAACGGAAAAAAACATGAACCCACAAACCCTCATCGGGCTTACAACGATAACTATGATTAGTTTATCTGCTTGTAGCCAACAAAGACCTACTCCTGTGCATTCTGGGAGTACTTCGAAATCATATTATGTTAATGATTCAACACGCACAGCTACTAAAAAGCCGGCTCCCCAACGTGTTGTTTATAAACCTGCTGCGACTAAAGCGCAACATCGCCCTGCTCAAAGACCTGTTGTTCGTCATACTCCACGTCCTCAAGTACGTGCGCCTGCTCATAAGCCAGTACAAAGAGCTGCGCCTGTAAGGCAGGGTAATCTTGCTCAGGTTAATCAAAAAGAATTATATTTTATTGGTGATAAAATTTTCCAGAACGAAAGTGGTGGTCGTATTGATCAGCTTGTTCATTGGAATGAGCGTGAAGATTTTGCAGCCATGGGTATTGGACACTTCACATGGTACCCAGCCAATCGTCGTCAACGTTTTGGCAATACTTTCCCTGGTTTGCTTGATTATCTTAAAAGTAATGGCGTTCAGTTACCCCACTGGGTACAACGCGCTCGTTTTGAAGGCGCACCTTGGAGAACACGTGGTGAATTGATGGCGGTTAAAAATACACCTCAAATACGCGAGTTTGCACAGTTACTTTACGATACGCGTCATCTACAAGCTCAATACATTATGGATCGTGCAATGCGCGCTATGCCACGTTTAGTAAAGAAGACACCTTCGCATTTGCGTAGCCAAGTGGCTAATAATCTCAATGCGGTTGCTAATACACCAGGCGGTCGTTATGTGTTGATTGATTATGTTAATTTTAAAGGGGAAGGCTTAAACCGTAATGGCGGTTATAAAGGACACAACTGGGGCTTATTACAAGTGCTAGAAGAAATGCGTACCTCACGCCCGGGTCAACAAGCATTAAATGAATTTGCAGATGCGGCAATGCGCGTTTTAGAGCGTCGTGTGCGTAATTCAAACCCTGCACGAAATGAAAGAAAATGGTTAGCAGGTTGGAGAAATAGAACCAATACTTATCGTTCGCCTATTTAATGATTGAATAAATTGATTTGCCAACAAACCCCAGTTTTTACTGGGGTTTGTTGTTTCTGAGGGATTAGGAATAACCAGCATAATGTAAAGTTGTGTAAAGATACTTTATAAGAAGATCAAAACTGCACTATCCTTAAACCATAAGAGAAATGGTTGACAGGAGTTAGTTATGAAATCACGATTATTATTAGCGGCGTTACTTGCATCTACTGCATTAGTTTTTACAGGCTGTTCAAATAATGCAGAAAATGGCGCGTTGATTGGCTCTTTAGTCGGTGCAGGTATTGGTAAATCAACCTCAAACCATAAAGATAGACGTGCCTTAGTTGGGGCTGTATTGGGCGGAATGGTAGGTGGCGCAATAGGCTCAGAAAAAGATCGTGCGCAAAGAAATAGAAATACATCTTATTCTGCACCTGTTTCAAATTATTCTAATAAGAATATCAAACACACCCATCATTATTCATCAAACTCTAGAACACACTCTCATTCTAGTGGGAATGTTAAACATTCGCATTCACAACAATACGTTAGACCGCAATATTCCTATGCGCCGTCGAATATATCAACATCGGTATACCTAAGCAGTGGTTCTTACAGGCATCACCCAAGACGGCATTACAGACATCATCGCCATCATAGACCACGTCACCACAGACACCATCGCCCAAGATGGTATTGAGCTAGTTGTAAAAGATAAATATTGTAGGTTGGTGCTGAGCTTGTGAAGCCCAACCCACAATGGGACTTTTTCAACACCCTCTGCTAAGGTGGCATTAAACAAACCAGCCACTTTCAAAGTCGTGCTGTTCCATTGTATTCACTTTCTTTATGATTTTATCTAAAGCAACAATCATTTCGACTGTTTTTTTCTCAAGATTTTTCAGTTTTTTTCGGCGGAAATTTTTCTCAATCACAGGGACTTCTTCACCCGCAGTAATCAATGTTGAACGCGCTTTTTGTCTGCGATCAAATGTCATATAGTAAAGAGCAGTGTAGGCTTGATGGATTTCTTTGTGCAAACTTTCCAGTTCGATTAACGACGGAATATTAACCAGCTTTAAACCTTCTTCGTAATACCATTGTCCAAAACTGCAAGCAGTACATTCAATTGGTTTTCTGAGCTGCTCCTGTGGCACACCATCAAGAATTTGGTGCGCCTGCTTAATCCACTCGATATGTTCAGGTTTCGCAAGTTGAATTGTTTTTATTATGTGGTGTTTGTTCATAGTGCTTATTGAAATGCGGATTATGAGTTTTATTGGCTCAATTATCCGTCTAACGAACGATGCACTCAAATTTTTCGGATTAAGGGTGTACTTTTATAATTTATTTAAGGTACAATAAGTTGTACTTAATAAGCTTCGGAGACCCTCATGGAAGTATTATCCTATTCGATATTCCGCCAATCACTTGCCAGTGTACTGGATAAGGTTAATGAAGACTCAGTTCCTATTCAAATCACCCGCAAAGGCAATAAAGGTGCGGTAGTGATGAGCGTGGAAGACTACGAACAGTTAGAAGAAACACTCTATGTTTTACAAAATAAACCCCTCTTGACACAAATAGAAAAATCCATTCAAACCCATGAAGCCGGCAAAGGACGTAAAGCAGATAAACAAATACTTCATGAAATTCTTAGAGATTAATCGTGGCTAAAAAACTCGTCTTTGAAGGCGACACGTGGGAAGTCTACGAGAAATTACGAAAAGATAAAAAACAACTTCACAACAAGCTTTGCAAACTCATTAAAGAAATGCTTCGAGGCGATCCCGCCACAGGCACAGGTAAACCAGAGCAATTAAAACATCAATACCAAGGCTTATGGTCACGCCGAATATCAGCAGGGGATAGAGTGGTTTATCGCTTTGATAATGAGGCGGTTTATTTGTTTGCTCTTGGTGGGCATTATGAGAAGTGATTATCTAGGATCTATTGCCATTTCTTTAAACGCAGAAGGTAGCCAATGGTTAAGTTACGCTTGGTCGTTTAGCACAAAGTTAGATAGTCACAGTAATAATGGATTAGGTAGAAACTGTATATATCTGTAAAATGCAGAAGCTGTCTAATAAACTGTTA
>CAZMWD010000023.1:0-14085 GCA_964569685.1 uncultured Cocleimonas sp.
CTTATGACTTCTCTGTGATTTTCGCTACGATTTCTATTCTCGGACAAGCTCCTAGATTATGCAGTAAGTGAGGGTTTTGGTATAAAAAGTTCAAAGAAAAAGCCCCGTATAAACGGGGCTGTAGTTTGATCGAAATAAATTTAAACCCAATTAAATACTCGCAAAAAATTAGGTACAGAATTATTTAAACCAAATACTCATTCTTCTTATTATTGAAACTGGGGATTTAAAGAATCTTATTATTTTCTGACAGCAGATAAAAAGAAACGTTCACGCTGCATGTGATTTACAACCGCATAATCTCTTCTTTCTCTATTTTTTGCATAGGCTTCGCGTTCTGATCGCGCTGATTTGGCATGACGACCAGAGTTAGAAACATATTGCGATGTTGATGATAAATACGCTTTTTCACATGCTTTATCATCACATGCAATTGCACTGTTTGATGCAATGATGAAAACGGGAGCTGCTAATACTAATGATATTAATTTGTTCATGATTCACCTCACTTGTTTCTAATAGTTAATATTAAGTAGTTACTTGTGATAGTGCTTTTTGTTTAGATATTTTTTGTAACTAACTATAAGTGTAGTATGGAATCTTCTTCTGTGGGTTTCTGTGATCTATTTCACAAAATAGAAAAGAATTGAGATTCTTGTGCAAGGTTTCTCATAGCTTATAATTTTTAATAACGGTTGTAATCACATCGCCTTTCTCTTTATGGATGATTTTCACGGGCATGTAGTTTAATTCTTTTGCCATCCAAAAGGTTGTTTGGCGTTTGCTATCGCCACGAACAACAGCTACTTTTATGGTATTAAAAGTACCTGCGGGTGTTTTGATTTGTTGTTGCCCTTGTTTTGCAAAGGTATAATTTTTGATTTTACCTTTTTCTATCACTTGGTAGGTTAAACGTGGTTTGTTAGCAGCAAGATCACGCGCTAATGCTAATTCTAGTGATGCTCGGTCAAGTATATTGGCAGGAACCGCTACCTTGTAAGGCTTACCTTTGTAACTTCCCGTTGCTTTATTTCCTGAAAATGTTGCTTTATCAATACGTTGCTTGCCTCTTCTGGATTGATTAAATAAATAGCGAGTAGGCCTAATATTTCGCCCAGAAAACTGACCATCGGTTCTTTCGGTAATTTTGATGCCCGTTAATGCGGCTAAACCGGTGGCTTTGGTGAATTTGTGATAGTGGTATTGGTTGCCACTGTATTTGAGAGAAGCATGCAAATTACCTAAGGTCATACGACCTTTAGAAACAGTGTAATTAGCAGTAAATGCTTTTGGAAGTACATTATTTTGTAACGCCATTACGGCTTGTGCTGAAAACAGCAACAAACCGATAATAGTGAAATGTACAATTGATTGTGTTTTAAATAGCGCTTTGTTAAACATTTTCATGCTGTTTTTCTCAATGTTTCGTTAATTATTGAGACAGTATAGTTAACAAAAGTTCAGGGCGTTTGATAATTCTTCCTTTGATATAAAGAAAAAAACTAATCCCATAAGTGATCATGCTCATATAGCTTGCACTCTGCATACGCTTTTAAGTCATTGCAGGAAAAAGACTAAATATGAGCATGTTCACGTGCAAGTTATCTAAGTAAAAATCAACCCATTTCCCCTTCATAATCAGCGATTCCAAGGTTATCAGAAACACCAATTAGTTTTGGGCGATTTATCTTAGCTAGCGTTAAAACATCGTCTTTTCCTTTAGTGTTTACGATGTAATCACGCACCACATCCCACATCAAACGTCCATCGGGTGTACGATTAACCGTCGCCCAGCCCGCCAGTTTGTAGGTTTTCTTGGGGTCAATTTTATCCCCATTATCAAGGCGTGCATCGGTAATGCGCGAATACAGTTTTTTACTGGGGTCAATGGTGTAATCCAAGCCGCCGACACGCACCATATCACCACCGGATTGCAAATAAGGGTCGGGATCAAATAGGTTGTCTGCGATCTGTTCCAATGTTTCGAGTAAGTCCTTACCGGTAATTTCACTTTCGTAGGTTTCCGCGTAGGTCATGGAGCATTGAGTCATCACATCTTCCATTGTAATCCAATCACCTTTAAGGGTAGATGTTCCCCAGCGTACACCGGCAGAGAATGAAATATCTGCTTTGTATTCGTGGCGAAGGGCGTTACATAACACTTGATCCCACGTGCCCATAAAGTTACCGCGACGGTAAAGGGTGCGATCTGCAATCGCAAGTTTCTCAGTTAAAATTTCATCGTAGGTTTTACCCAAACGTGATTTATTTACCTTGAATTTCTCATTACGTGCTTCAACGACTTTGTCGTCATATTTTGTGCTACGCATCTGTGAAAGATAGGCTTCCATTTCTTTATTTGCGGGCAACCAATTGGTAATGACGGGGAGCATTTTATAATGCATATTGGCTTTGCCGTCGGTGAAATCAAAATCCATTATGCCTACAAACTTGCCGTTAGAACCTGCGTTAGTGACTAAACAGAGTTTACCGTCTTTATTTTTAACTTCCAGTGGTTTTGGGACACCATCGTGCGTGTGACCACCAAATATCGCATCAATACCGGGTACGTTTTCACCCATTTTTATATCAACATCCATGCCGTTGTGTGAGAGCATGATGACGGCATCGGGTTTTTCTTCGGTACGAATCTTTTTAACGAGGTCTGCCATATCATCTTCACGAAGCCCAAATGACCAATCTGGGAAGAACTCGGGCGGATTCGCATTCGCGGTACGAGGGAAGGCTTGACCAACAACAGCAATGCGTTTGCCACCTACCTTTTTTATGACATAGGGCTGGAATGCGAAACCTTTATCTTCATCAAATAATCCCAGTCCATCGTTCTTTTCAACCAGTTCTGCATACTCATCACCCATTAAAGAATCTTCTTTTACGCGTACGTTTTGTCCGATGAATTCACCTTTGAACAACGCAACGTTGCTTAATACTTCGGCTTGTTCGTAGGTAAATTCCCAATGCCCTACCATTACGTCAATACCGAGGATATTAGAAGCTTCTACCATATCGACTCCGCGCGTCCAAAGGGATGTGCCAGAACCTTGCCATAAATCACCGCCATCAATTGAGAGTGTGTTTTCTATACCTCCGGCATCTTTTCGTAAACTATCTAGTAACGTTTTAACGTGAGAATAACCCCCTGTTTTTCCGTATTTTTTAGCTGCATTGAAAAAATCAAGATAGGTGTAAGCATATGCTTCTGGTCCACCTAAGGGCAGATCCATTTTTTCGAGCAACTTTTTGCCTACAATATGAGGGGGTCTGTTAAGTGCAGCGCCAACACCTAAATTGACATTAGGCTCGCGGAAGTAAACGGGAAGTAATTGCCCATGCACATCCGTTGTATGCAAAATACGCGATTGCCCTTTTTTAGGAAGGCTATAAAAGTCTTTCGGCATGGTCGCTTGTTTTATGACTGATTTAGCATCGGCCGCATGTGCCTGTTGTAGCAACCAAGGCAAAGTACTTGCACCTGTTGTTCCCATTGCTAAAATTTTAAGGAAGGTGCGTTTGTTCATCGTAGGCATTTTTGTATCTCCGTCGTTAGTATTGGTATATTCTTTACAAGCTGCCTTAAATCATTAGAGATTTAGGTACAATTGTTTATATTTATTTATCTAGGAGCCTGTCCGAGAACTAGAAACTGACTGCAAATTCCAGAAACATCATAATCTGAGTTTATTGAATTCATTAAATATTTAGTGCTTTGCTTGCAAATGACTTAAAAGCGCATGCAGAACGACTATTCGCCTCTTTCAATAAACTCACCTTATAATATTTCTGAAATTTTCGTTCCAATCTTAGTTCTCGGACAAGCTCCTAGGTTTGCAGTGATCAAGTGTATAAGCACAAGATATTGATCCGTATAGCGGTATTTTATTTTCGAGAACATTAATAAATTATTAGGGGTGTTCATTGTGTGTAGCTATTACATTACACATTGTGAGACTTTTTATCAAACAGATTTTTATGTACAGTAAATCAATAAAAAATTTTATATTTCTATTTTTTTTAATAATGGCTTTGCCGATTAAAGCAGATGTGGTTAAGCCTGCTTTAATTGAAATCAGCGTTAATAAACAAGGCAATGTTGCTATAGAAATCCGAGCCAGTATTGAGGCTTTATTAACCGGTATTAATGGGCGCTATAAAAACACAAAAGACGCGCCTAATTCGGATCAGTATGACGTTTTGCGTAAAATGCAAGATGTTGATCTTGCGATTGAGTTCGATAAATTCAAGCCTGAATTTTTAGAGAAGATTCGTTTATCAGATGCTAAAAATAAACCTGTCATATTAACCATTAGTAAGGTCGATATACCCGAACCAGGTTACACTAAAGTACCTCGAATTAGCCTGATTATATTATCTGGGCAAGTAGATACCACGGTTCAATCATTGCATTGGTACTACCCGCTAGCATTTGGCGACAATGTAGTGAAGTTACGTCAAGTGGATGAAACTGCACAGAAATATCATTGGTCCGAAGTGCAATGGTTGCGTAAAGACCAGCCCAGTGAAGCTTTTTCGTTGACAGAAATTGTGGCACGTAAACCCATTGCAGATACCATTAAGAATTATATTGTCTGGGGTTTCGAGCATATCTTCCCGAAAGGCATTGATCATATTTTATTTATCCTAGGGCTGTTTTTATTTTCTTATGCTATCAGGCCTTTGTTATGGCAAGTCACTATGTTTACGGTTGCGCATACCATCACGCTAGGTTTAGCAATGAACGGCATAATAAGCCTGCCTGCTTCTATTGTAGAGCCATTGATTGCGCTTTCGATTGTGTATGTGGGGATCGAGAATATTGTCGCTAATGTGTTTTCTAAACCATTAAAAAATAGCCGTTTAGTCTTAGTGTTTGTCTTTGGTTTATTGCATGGGCTAGGTTTTGCCAGCATGTTAGGTGATTTTGGAATGCCAGAAGATGCCTTTATGACCGCTTTAATCAGCTTTAACGTCGGCGTGGAATTAGGACAGTTAGCTATTATACTCATCGCATTTTTGCTTCTTGGGGTTTTCTGGTTTGGTGCAGGGATGGTGGAAAAACGATGGAACAAAACAGTCGATAAAAAAGCGTTGTATCAAAAAACAGTTGCCATACCTGCTTCGATTATCATCACCTTGATCGCTTTTTATTGGTTTATTGAGCGTTTGGACTTGAATTTTTTAGTGTAGCCCTGATAATGGAACTTTACCAAGATGCTGGAGAAGCAAAAAACGTGAGTATTATAAGCCTAACGGATGATTCATTCGAACAAGATGTTATAAAAAACAACACCCCTGTACTAGTCGATTACTGGGCAGAATGGTGTGGCCCTTGTAAATCTATTGCGCCAATTTTAGAAGAAATTGCGACAGAATACGAAGGCAAAGTGGTTGTTGCCAAACTTAATATTGATGATAACGGTGATACACCGCCTAAATACGGTATTCGTGGAATTCCAACGTTAATGCTATTTAAAAATGGTGAAGTAGAGGCGACTAAAGTAGGCGCATTGAATAAATCACAATTAACGGCATTTTTAGATCAAAACATCTAATTTGTTTTGCTTGCTCAGTCTTGAGCAAGCTTTTAATCTATGAATTGTCCCAAAAGTATTTTCATATAATGAGTAATGAACTTAAGTCCTCAGATACTCTCTGCATAACCTCTCTAACTCTGTATTACAGCATTTTTTACCATGAAGCGCATGAAGACCATGAAGGGGTTTATCTTTTCTTCAAGATCTTCATGCGCTTCATGGTCGATGTTTTCTCTTTTAGTAGATGAAACCTTACGACAACTAGGTGATAATACTTATCGGAGAAGAACTAACACCAAATGTACTGATTTTCAGTGCTAAGTCATGCAACTATTTATACTTTAAGTCTATGAAAATACTTTTGGGACGATTAATAAGTTAAGTGCTGTTCTACCTAATATCGTTATTCATCTGTAAATACTGGACTAATTAAAAAACACGTGATAGCCTTGCAATCAGTTGTTCGCAACTAAATTTTCAGTACGCCGTTTCAGGCAAAGATTATACAAACACAGGCATAATTAAAACCATCTGTAAATTAAAGAATCTTTAAGAATGTCATCGTTATTATTGTTAACGTTTAAATCCAATCTTATCCGCATATTCAGGCTGATCAAACCCACCTAAATTAATTTATATATATTAAATAAATCATTATTTAAAAATATACCAACCATAACTACAAAAAAACTATGAATCTCACCGAACTAAAACAAAAAACCCCACCCGAAATCCTTGCTATCGCTAAAGAAAAAGGCGTAGACGGTATGTCTCGTGCACGTAAGCAGGATGTTATATTTTCTATCTTAAAAGCCGTTGCCAAAGAAGGCGATGATATTTACGGCGATGGTGTACTAGAAATTTTGCAAGATGGTTTTGGCTTCTTACGCTCCCACGACAGTAACTATGTTGCAGGTGCGGATGATATCTATGTCTCGCCCAGCCAGATTCGACGTTTTGGATTAAGAACCGGTGATACGGTTGCAGGGAAAATTAGAACCCCTAAAGATAATGAGCGTTATTTTGCGTTATTGAAAGTAGATGCGATCAATACAGAGCCACCAGAAAATGCACGTAATAAAATATTATTTGAAAACTTAACACCCTTACATCCTGATGAACGTTTACGCATGGAGCGTGGTAACGGCAGTACCGAAGATATTACCGCCCGTGTTATTGATATTGTTGCACCGATTGGTAAAGGTCAACGTGCTTTGATTATCGCACCGCCAAAAGCGGGTAAAACGATGATGCTACAAAACATTGCACAAAGTATTGCAACTAACCATCCTGATTCACATTTAATTGTTTTACTGATTGATGAGCGCCCAGAAGAAGTAACCGAAATGTCGCGTATGGTACGTGGCGAAGTGGTCTCATCTACCTTTGATGAACCCGCCACTAGGCACGTACAAGTCGCCGAAATGGTGATCGAAAAAGCAAAACGTTTGGTTGAGCATAAAAAAGATGTCATCATCCTACTTGATTCGATTACACGTTTAGCGCGTGCTTATAACACCGTTGTGCCTTCATCTGGAAAGGTACTGACGGGAGGTGTTGATGCCAACGCACTACACCGCCCGAAGCGTTTCTTTGGTGCAGCACGAAATCTTGAGGAAGGTGGTAGCCTTACTATTATTGCAACCGCACTGGTAGATACAGGCTCGAAAATGGACGAAGTTATTTACGAAGAATTTAAAGGTACAGGTAACTCGGAAGTACACCTTGATCGTAAAATCTCTGAAAAACGCGTTTACCCAGCGATTAATGTCAATCGCTCAGGCACACGCCGTGAAGAATTATTAGTGCCAGATGAAGAGCTACAAAGCTTGTGGATATTGCGTAAATTCTTACACCCTATGGATGAAGTTGAAGCGATGGAATTCTTGTTTGATAAACTACAAAAAACTAAAACGAATGAAGAGTTTTTTAATACGATGAAGGGCGGATAAGAAATTTCTGAATAAGGTACAATAGTTTTATCGGAAGTGATCAATAAATATTTGGAGCGCAAGGATGGCGTCAGGGCTAGAACTACGGTGGTTAAAAGCCAACGATTTTAAAGGAGCAGCAAAGCGTTTTGCTGTTTTTTGTAAAGAAGATATTAAATTACAAGCTGATTCGGAACAGTTTAGTCCTGATGTTTATCAAGATGCGATTAAACTAGTTTTGTCTAAACTAGACCGTTCACTCTCTTTGGTTGAATTAACGAATCGAATTGCTGCCGAAGAAGAATCACAACAATCTGATGTTGATGATGGTGTTGATTCCGACTCTGATACGCATGATGCAGAGATTGAAGGCGAAGAAATAGTCTCGTCTGATGTTGAAGATATTATAAAGGAGGGTAAGCACAGTGCTGATTAAATCCCTCTCTGCTCGTGATTTCCGTAAATACAAAGAACTGAAAGTAGATAATATTCCTGAAAATGGGGTTATCTCCGTGAGTGGCGCCAATGAATCTGGCAAAACCAGTATTGGCGAAGTGATTTGTTTTGCACTATTTAATCGTACGTTTGTTCTCGATGAAAAAAATATCAGCAAATTAGTTCGCTGGGGAAAAGATTCATCCAAAGTCGGCCTCTCTTTTCTTGATGATGATGGACAAGAATATCAGTTAGAACGCCAGATTGATAAAGATGGCACTATGTCCGTTTCTTTACAAAGCTTAGAAAAAAACGCGGTTGTAATAAACGGTAAAGATAATGTTAAAAAAGCCCTTGAGGCGATTATAGCGTTTGATTATGCTGCTTTTTCCAGTTCTTTTTATCTGGGTCAACGTGAATTAACTGCGCCAGACCCAAATAGTTTCACTATCAAGCAAATGGCAGGTATCGGCGACTTTTCACGCATTAGTGATGAGTTGATAACTGCAACAGAAGAAAATAAAGAGACACTACAAGAAGTAGAGCCACAGCACGCAGAATTACAAACGCAGATTGATGAAATAAACCTAGATGAAACATGGCTACCAGAATTAGTCGAAGCTGATGAAACATTAGAAGCAGAGCAACGCCAGAAAACGAGTTTAGTCGAGAAATTAAAACAAGATGTAGATGCTTATGGCGAGAATGAAAAGCCCTTTAAAACAGCGCGAAGGTTACGTGGTTTTTTTGGTCTTTTATCATGGCTTCTTTTGCCTATCATGTTAATCACATGGATCGTATGGGGCGTTCTTAAATACTCCCCAGAGACTATTTTTAAATTATCTAGCGCTCTTTCTGCCGAAACATTGTCTTCGTTTAGTGTGTGGGCCGATAGCTGGTTGTTGCCCACGGCGATTGGCTCATTAGTATTTTTCTTGATTAGTTATTTTATCAAGCGTTTCTCGTTCTTAAAAATGCGCAGTTTAAATGAAACAAGTCACGCATTTAGTCATAATTTAGATGAAGCTCACCAGCATGTAACAACAGAAGTTGAAACATTGCTACCAGAGCGTGTAGTACAGTTGGTTCAAAGTAGGAATGATAAAGATGTTTTGCATACTCTACCCCCGCGCGAACAATTTAGTAATATTGGGCAATTAGTTGGTTCAACCGAAAATTATCAGGCTGAAACAGAAGAATTGACGGCTGCTGTAGGTCGAATCGAGGATGTACTACAAAAACAAGATGTTGAAATTAAACAGCATAGCGAAAATTTGCAAGCGGATATTCGCTCTGAAAAAGAGCGTTCTGAATCTGCCGGTGAGCTTCGTGTTCAACTAAAACGCTTTGAAAAAGTGATGAAAGCCTGCAATCACAATATCAACGTTCAGAATACGGGTGTTGAAATGTTAAAACGATCAGCGCAGGAATCGATTGATAGTTTTAATACCAATATTGCAAAAATATCTGCCAGAACCTTACCAAAGTTTACGGAAGGTCGTTATCACAAGCTTAAAATTGATGAAGATTTGGACGTCCAAGTGTTTTCTGATGATAAAGAAGGCTATATGGATTTTGATGAAATATCATCGGGTACTCAACGTCAGATTATGTTGGCATTACGCATGGCAATGTCTGAAGAATTGGCGAAAAATTCAGGTAATGAAAAGCAGTTTATTTTCCTTGACGAGCCTTTTGCTTTCTTTGATCAGTGGCGCACAAAAGCAACCTTAAAAGCGTTGCCAGACGTGAGTGATGTGATTACTCAGGTGTGGGTGGTTGCTCAGGAATTCCCCGAGAATGCCGGTATTGACATGATTATTGATTGCCCTATTGATAGTGATACGCTGGTGATTCAACCTAGAAAACGCAGTTGAGCGCAGAAAAGACATGTAAGATAATGATGTGCATAGTGAATTCAAAAAATGCGCAGTCACCTTATTGGTGATAAGCAGTTTTTTGAATTTGCTAGGCGCATTAGTAGCTTGCATGGGCTTCTGTGATTCAACTGCGTTTTTTAGGTTCAATAGAGTGCACTCTGCATACCGCTTTTAAAGTCATTTGCAAGCAAAGCACTAAATATGTACATGTTCACTTGAGTATCTAGGTAATACAGTTACAATTTATGATAGACTCGACCCATTTAATAAAAATACGCTAGGATAAACCCTCCCAAATAATGAGTAAAGCCAATAAAATACCCGCCTCAGAGCACGGTATTAATCCACGGGAAATTGATAAAAAAGCACGAGTAATCTTGCAAGCGTTAACCGACGCAGGGCATGAAGCCTATCTTGTCGGTGGCGGTGTGCGGGACTTATTACTGGGGAAACACCCTAAAGATTTTGATATTGCCACCAGTGCTACTCCCGAAGAAGTAAAAAAAGCACTTCCATCGACACGCATAATTGGTCGCCGTTTTCGCTTGGCGCACGTGCATTTTGGGCGTGAATATTTTGAAGTGGCTACGTTTCGTGCGCCTCATGATGATAGTGACGATGGGCAAGTCGGCAAAGATGGGCGTATCACCCATGATAATGTTTACGGAACGCTTAAAGAAGATGCATTTCGTCGAGATTTTACCATCAATGCGCTATTTTATGATTTGCAGACGGCAGAAATCATAGACTATGTTGGTGGTATGGATGACCTTGAAAAGCGTCAGCTACGCATGATTGGTGATCCAGTTAAACGTTACCGTGAAGACCCTGTGCGTATGCTTCGTGCCATTCGCTTTTCTGCTAAATTAGATTTAAAAGTAGAAAAAACAACGGATAAACCTATCCATGATCTTTCTGAATTACTGGCTAATATAGCACCGGCACGATTATTTGAAGAAGCACTTAAATTATTCCATAGCGGTAAAGCTGTGATTGTTTTAGAAAAGCTCTGTGAGTATCATTTGCTTGAATCTTTGTTTCCACAGACAGCAGAAACATTGGAAATAGATGACGATGGACATTATACGCAATTAATTTATGGAGCATTATCGAATACCGATAGGCGTATTCGTTCCGGAAAATCTGTGAATCCTGCGTTTTTATTTGCTGTTTTCCTTTGGCGAGAAGTGCAGCAAGGCGCAGAAATGTATAAAGAGCTGGGTAACCCTGCATTACAGTCGATTCATCTTGCAGCCAGTGATGCCTTTTCAGAACAAATTAAAAGTATTTCTATTCCGCGTCGTTTTAGTAATATGTCGCGTGAAATTTGGACAATGCAAGGTCGGTTCGAGTTTAAATTACAACGTCGCGTCTTTAGTTTATTGGAGCATAAACGTTTTCGTGCCGCTTACGACTTTATGTGTTTACGCGCCCAATCAGGCGAACTTTTGGAAGATGACTGCCAATGGTGGACATTAATTCAAGAAGTGGATGAGGCAGAAAAAGTTGCCATGTGTCAGGTGGCAAAACCACGCAAACATAATAAGAAAAATAAGGGTTTACGTCGTAAAAAACCCCCAAAGAATGATTGATATTCCCACTAAAAATAGCATTTGCTACGTTGCCTTAGGCAGTAATTTAGGCGATTCAAAAAAATACCTTCAAAATGCGTTTGATGCTTTAAATAAGCATTCCCATATTTCTCATTTAGTCTGTTCTCATTTATACCAAAGTAAACCGCATGGCCCGCAAGATCAGCCAGATTATATAAATGCAGCGGTACGTTTTGAAACACACTTGAGCGCGGAAGCTCTATTGGATGAATTACAAGCGATTGAAAACAACAATAAACGGGTACGAAAAGGCGTAGAGCGTTGGGGTGCGCGCACCTTGGATTTGGATTTATTATTTTATGGTAATGAGCAAATAAAGACTAAGCGTCTTAGCGTGCCTCATCCGCGTATTTGTGAAAGAGCGTTTGTGTTGTTGCCATTACACGATATAGTGAAAACGCTTAAACTCACTCTTAAAGACTTGAAAATCACTAAACAAATCACAATTAATGAGTGTATTGATGCACTTTCTGACGCTGATTTAAAAGACATAAAACGGCTACAGTAGTACAACAGACGTTCAATCAAAAGAGTAATTGCTATGACTAAACGTGTTACCGTAAAAACAATCCGTAAGATGAAAAGTAACGGCGAAAAAATTGTTTCGTTAACCGCTTATGATGCCAGCTTTGCGCGGGTTATAGACGAACAAGGCGTAGATATTATTCTAGTAGGTGATTCACTCGGAATGGTCATACAGGGGCATGATTCGACTGTGTCAGTCACCGTTGATGATATTGTTTATCACACAAAATCGGTTGCGCCACAATGTAAACGCGCCTTGGTAATGGCTGATTTACCCTTTATGAGCTACACCAACCCCGATCAAGCGATTAGAAATGCCACACGATTAATGCAACAAGGTCAGGCGCATATCGTTAAATTAGAAGGCGGTGAAGCGCAGTTAGATACGGTGCGATATATGACGCGCCACGGTGTGCCGGTATGTGCGCACTTAGGTTTAACACCGCAAACAGTGCATAAACTCGGTGGTTATCGTGTGCAAGGCCGAGAAGGTAGCGTTGCTAAACAAATGTTATCCGATGCGTTAGCACTTCAAGATGCGGGTGCAGATGCGATTGTATTGGAGTGTGTGCCGGTTGATTTGGCAGAGCAAATTACCCAAGAGTTAGAGGTGCCGACGATTGGAATTGGTGCGGGTCGTGCCTGTGATGGTCAAATACTGGTGTTGCAAGATATGATTGGAATATCGTCCTTAGCACCTAAATTTACGGCAAACTTTTTACAAGAAGGGCGCAATATTCCAGAAGCAATTTCGGCCTATGTGAAATCCGTTCGTGATGGCTCGTTTCCGAGCGATCAACAGTGTTTTTTATAAGTTTTTTAGCTTAATAACTGATTCGTTAGCAAACAATTCTTGCACGGTTTCTCTTGTGCGGATGACGTGTGTCTCATCACCGTCCACTAATATTTCAGCCACTTTGGGGCGCGTATTATAGTTTGATGCCATCGTAAAGCCATAAGCACCCGCAGAGCGTACGGCTAATAAATCACCTTGTTTTAAACTTAACTTACGATCTTTGCCGAGGAAGTCTCCCGTTTCACAAATGGGGCCAACAATGTCATAGTTTTTTAATTCATCGTTGTTAATATTTGTTTTATCAACGGGAATAATCTCTTGCCATGCTTGATAAAGGGAAGGGCGGATTAAATCATTCATCGCCGCATCAACAATAGCAAAACTCTTTTCATCGGCATGTTTTAAATATTCGACGCGCGTGATTAAAACTGCGGCATTTGCAGTAATGGCTCTACCCGGTTCAATGAGTATCTCATAGTCTTTTAACTTATTATTAGTGAAAAGCTGTGCGATGTAATCCGAGGGCAGTGGTGGGTTTTCATCTTTATAACGTACCCCAAGACCGCCCCCTAAATCTAAATGATGGATGGTAATACCTTGTTCTTTAAGCCTGTCTGCTAATGCGATAAGGCGCTCAAGTGCATCTATAAAGGGAGTAACATCGGTGAGTTGAGAACCAATATGACAATCAATTCCTGTGATCTTGATGTTTGGCATTTTTGAGGCGCGTAAATACACCGCTTCAACTGTATTAATATCAATGCCAAATTTGTTTTCTTTTAAGCCGGTAGAAATATAGGGGTGCGTTTTAGCATCGACATCGGGATTGACACGGATGGATATAGTGGCTTTTTTATCGAGTGAACCCGCAACTTCATTGAGGCGTTCTAATTCATCTTCTGATTCAACATTAAAACAGCGAATGCCCACTTCTAATGCACGTTGCATTTCATCGCTGCGTTTACCGACACCGGAAAAAACCACTTTTTTGGGGTCGCCACCGGCTTTTAATACGCGCTCTAATTCGCCTACGGAAACAATATCAAACCCCGATCCTAAACGCGCTAGCAGGTTAAGAATGGCGATATTAGAATTTGCTTTAACCGAATAACAAATAAGATGCGGGTGATCACCAAAGGCATCATTAAAAGCATGCCAGTGGCGTTCTAATGTGGCACGAGAGTAGATGTAACAGGGTGTTCCGTGTGTTTTAGCAATGTTATTAATCGCCACATCTTCGGCAAATAATGTGCCATTTTTATAGTCAAAGTAATCCATTCTTTATTTCTTCGGTAGTTTTTTTATTGTTCCAATACGCTAGTTCAAAACTATGCACTTTCAGTGCAAGGCTTT
>CAZMWD010000024.1:0-13612 GCA_964569685.1 uncultured Cocleimonas sp.
ACAATTCAACCCTATAGTTAAACCCATGCTCCCACTAATCCCAATTACATTGTTCATCTTACTTATAATTATAATAGTGACCGTTATCTACCTCATTATAAAATTGAAACACGTATTTAAAAAAGGCAGTAAACTCACCCGTGAATTTGCCACAGAGCAACAAAAAAAATGGTCACAACGAGAAGAACGCAGTCAATTGCCCGATACCCTACAAAAAGCCTATCTGCAATTTGAAGCAATTGAACGAGATTATAAAAAACTACCCAGCGAATGGAAAAACGCATTACACCCCATCATTGATCAAGCCAATGTGATTTTACTCGCTGTTTCTACCCAGCCTAAACTAAGCAATAAAATACGCCCTTTTTTCCATCACTCTTTGGATAGTTTGTCGCAATTTATTATTAAGTTAACATCCGATCATCAAAGTTTAACTCAAAACCAAATTGAGAAGGCACGTGAGAATATTACCGTATTTAAAGCAGATTTAAGCCAACATCAAATAACATTAAACAAACAACAAGAGTTTGATTTTGATGTATTGATGGATGTCATTAAGGCGCGTTTAAAACAATAAGACAAACGAATCATTATAAGAGACCTCAGCATAACTCAAGCACAAGACAAAATGGCTAATCATTTCCAATATTTTCGCTAAAATATCGTGCAATAGCTCGCTATTACACTCAATTTTTGCAAAAATCTTGAAAAGATTATCTCATTTTCCTTTGCACCTGAGTTATGCTGAGGTCTCTATAAATCATCGGCAAAATCTAAAAAGAAATCAAGCGCATTAAGCACATAGGGGAAAGCACAGGTCACGTGAGAGCCATTACCCACGTTACAATCCCTTAAAGACACATTTGTCGCCCCACGTGATTGCATTGTATTCAGTGTTTTTGTGGCATTACTATAAGGCACAATTTCATCGTTAGGGCTATGATATAAACGCGTAGGGGCTTGCGGGGTCCAATCGTAAATATTATTTTCTGCCAATTTATCATTGATAATATGTTGACCACCACTTTGTAATGCAGATAAAAATAGGGGTTTAAACAGTTCACTAGTAGTATGGTTTAGCTTTTCATCAATAGCCCCGCCCGAGTGTTGATTATCAAAAAAAGTATTTATCACATTCACATATTGTGGCTGATACATTTCAGTGATTTTATTTAAACCATAAATTGTATCGTAGGCTTTGAGTAAAAAGCTCATATAAGAAGGGTTTTGATTCACGGGTTTATTTGCCAATATTTTTGCGGATTCGCTTAAATCAAAGGGACCTGCACCGGGTGCAGATGCTGTTACCGAAAACTCATCGCTATGGTTTTCTTGAATTGCCTTTTGTAACGCCAGTGTTGCATAACCTCCCTCTGAATAACCGGCTAAAAATAACTGAGAATTAATCAGGATATTTTCATCATTTAGAAAGATTTTTGTGGCACGTAATAAATCAATAGACGTATTAGCTAAGCTATCTGCATGAAGATAAGGATGCATTTTGTTAACGGATTCGCCATAACCAATATAGTCTGGCGAACTAATAATATAACCTGTCGCTGTCAACGTCATAATAGCGTTAATGGATGATGCGCTATTTGACGGGACATTTTTATCTAAAAAATTAGTACCGTGTTGATAGCTTAATAAAGGGCTTTTTTGCAAGACCTCTTTTTGTGGAATGGTTAACAAACCCGATACATTGATAGGGTTATTGTTAGTGTCAATCGTGGTGTAGACTATTTTATAAGCGTCGACTTTATACGGGAATGGAAATACACGTTTTGATGTGATGAAAGAAGAACTAATCAGTTGACCACGTTGTAGTTGGGATGTTGAAGGCTCCCTGTCGTCATCATTATTGCTAGCGTTATTGTTATTTTTAGCACCGCCTCCACCACAGGCAGAAATAAAAATTAGAACGAATAATACAGCAGGTAAATAGGTTTTAATTTTCATGGTAACCGCGTCCTTGCAGGTTAATCAAAATGTACTGTTTTTTTATCAGGATTGTATTGTATCAAATGCTATCTTCCCCCATAATCCCTTGCTCTGCAAATTTCATATTTGCAATATGTATGGTGATCTGCATTGGTTCTCTCGCGACGATAAACTGCGAACCCCGCCAGACCCGGAAGGGAGCAACGGTAGTGGTGGATTCGGGTGCTGAGATGTAGCTGGTGTGGATCGCCTCCAATATATTATAAAGCTATCACTTCGAAGTATTCTTTAGTTCGTTCTTTAATTCGTTCGTTCTTTATCCCTCGTTTTAATGTCTGTTAAGTACCTGACACAGGAAAATTTATCACATTATTATTTGCTTGAGCACCATCTGTTTGAGTATCATTTGATTGATTACTGCTATGAAGAGATACACCGTATACTTTGTTGTACGCCTTTAGCTGGAGCCTTTCTAGTAAGCGAGTATCAATAATGCCTTCTTCATGTAAATAATTAAGATGCTCATAGTATGCATTAACACGATTATTTAATTGATGAGTCGAATCTATAATATCAAAACTATCATTGTCGTCATCTAAACGATTATTAGTATCTAAATGCTGCACAAATTCTGTAATTTGAGAGGTATTAAGGTCTGTTTCTGAGAGTGTGAATAATTTCATACTGGTTCCTTTATACAGGTAAGTATGAGTGATCGTTTTAAATTTAAAGGCGAAAAAAATTGAAACAATACCTAAAACAGTAAATATCACACCTAAAATAAGTACCGCTGTAAATTGCTGTGTTAATGCTAATAGGGTAAATATACTGGCTGCTATAAAACTCACTAAACCAAATATCACCCACTGATAATCCAATCGACTGCCTTTTTTAGCGTGTGTTTCAATCAAGTCTATCGGAATAATGGTTTTAGTGTTTTTAAAAACAGATGATTCGGTAATTTTCAGTGTGTTATTTGTATTAATTTTTATCTCTTTATTTGATAATAAAGAATTGATAAATAGAGAGTAGTTTGATGTGCCTTTATTCATGATGTGTTTATTTTAATTAATACAGGCTCATATTAATTGCTATAAGAATAATACAACAGCACAAACCAAACCAACTGGATAGTTTTACTGACAAGAAAGATGATCGTATTATTTCTTAGTATGAATGGTAGTGTGGTAAATTACAGACATAAAAAACCCACGTTCAAAGCGTGGGTTAGCTAAGTTTCTTAAAGTTCTACCTTTTCAGACACCTTTACATTCTTCAGTAATATTAGATTTGATATTTTTAATTTTTGATTTTCTTTGACTTGCAGTTAAGTTGCTCTTTTTACCAAATTTTTCCCACGCAACATTTTTATTATCTTTAAGTACTTTAAGGCTTTTTCTTTGACCTTTACAGTAATCAATTAGTTGCTTGGTTGGTTTATTTTTTGCATTTTTATTTTCAGATGAGTCATCATCATCATTTGTATTTTCTGTTTCTTCATCCGTTGATTTATTTTTAGTTGATTTTGAAGAGGGGTCATATTTACCCGCAGACATTTTTATTTTATCTTCAATGTTTTCTGCTTTGACTTTTTTATGAGTAGGTGGCGTAGCAGAATAATGCACTTGACCTGATGCATCTGTCCATTTATAGATTTTAGCATGACTGTTCATGCTTAATGTCATACCAAAAGAAACGACTAATAAGCTAGTAAGTGAGATTGTTTTTATATTCATTTTTATACCTTTTTATTGATGGACAACAATCATATTTATAGAATGTGTCGAATCAATAGTTATCAGATTTATAATTATAAGATTTTATTGATTATCTAATTTTATCATGTCTTGAATAAAAAAGTTGATTACTACTATGCTTTAATCGTATTGCCACTACCATTAGTCTTAAAATTAAAGTATTTTTGTAAAAACACGTGTTTTACCGTTATATAACCGCTAGATTGCCCTTATCTTCTAACCATTGTTTACGGTCTTGTGCACGTTTTTTAGCTAATAACATATCCATGACTTTATGCGTTGCTTGTGGATCATCCATCGTCAGTTGAATCAAGCGCCTCGTATCAGGGTCCATGGTGGTTTCGCGTAATTGTAAGGGATTCATTTCGCCCAGACCTTTAAAGCGAGTAACCGATACCTTACCTTTCAGTTTTTCTGCTTCAGCACGATCTAAAATTGCATCGCGTTCAATCTCGTCTAAGGCATATTCTATTTTTTTACCAATATCAACGCGATATAATGGTGGCATCGCAATATAAATATGACCTGCTTTTACCAAGGGCGCAAAATGTTTTACAAACAACGCACAGATCAACGTTGCAATGTGAGCGCCGTCCGAATCTGCATCGGCGAGTATGCAGATTTTACCGTAGCGAAGTTCATCAAGATTGAGGGAATCTGGTTCGACACCGATAGCCACCGATATATCATGGATTTCATTGGAAGCTAACACCTGTGATGAATCCACTTCCCATGTATTAAGAATCTTGCCACGTAACGGCATAATGGCTTGAAACTCACGACTGCGCGCTTGTTTAGCAGAACCACCCGCTGAATCACCCTCTACTAAAAACAATTCAGTCTGGTTTAAATCTTGCGAACTACAGTCTGCTAATTTACCCGGTAGGGCAGGCCCTGTTGCAATCTTTTTGCGCACCACCTTTTTACTGGCACGGCTACGTTTTTGGGCATTGTTAATAATGTGTTCTGCAATTAAGTCACCCATATCTGGGTGCTTATTCAAGTACAAACTAAACGCATCTTTAATCACGCCCGATATAAAACTAGCGGCGGTGCGTGATGATAAACGTTCCTTAGTTTGCCCTGCAAATTGAGGGTCTTGCATTTTAAATGAGAGAATAAAACTGAGACGATCCCAAATATCATCGGGCGCGAGTTTAAGCCCACGGGGCATCAAGTTTCTAAATTCTGCAAAATCGCGTAGTGCATCAGTCAGACCGGTGCGAAGCCCGTTGGTATGTGTGCCACCTTGCACCGTAGGGATCAGGTTTACATAGCTTTCTTGTACAAGATCGCCCCCTTCTGGCAACCAACATAATGCCCATTCTGCTGATTCATTTTCACTTTTAAACTTTCCCTGAAAAGGCTCTTCGGGGAGGTTTTCAAACTCTTTAACTGAATCAATTAAATAATCACGAATACCGTCTTCAAAATACCATTCAATGGTTTCACTCTTGTCGGAACTAAGGCCTTCTTCGGTAAAAACAATATGCAAACCGGGACACAGTACGGCTTTTGCGCGCAGATTATGTTTAAGCTTTTTGACCGAGAATTTAACCGAATCAAAATATTGCGCATTCGGCCAAAAGTGTAGAGTAGTACCGGTATTCTTTTTGCCCACTTTTCCAATAACTTCTAACTCGGTTTCTTTATGTCCGTTCTCGAAAACCATTTCATATTCTTTACCATCGCGTTTAATACGCACGTTAAGAATCAGAGACAAAGCATTGACTACAGAAATTCCCACACCGTGTAAACCACCAGAGAATTGATAATTTTTATCCGAGAATTTACCGCCCGCATGTAAGGTAGCCAATATCACTTCGACACCCGACACTTTCATCTCAGGGTGAATATCCACTGGCATACCACGCCCGTTATCGGTAACCGATAGCGAACCATCAGCATATAAAGTAACCGTGATTTTATCTGCAAAGCCTGCAAGAGCCTCATCCACGCTGTTATCTATCACCTCTTGCGCAAGATGATTCGGGCGCGTGGTATCGGTGTACATACCGGGTCGTTTGCGAACGGGGTCAAGTCCGCTGAGGACTTCTATGGAGTCGGCGTTATAATCGTTGTTGCTGTTATTTTCAGGCATTGTTTAAGCCATTATTAGTCACAAAATAAAAGACTAAAGTAGCTTGAATTGGGGCTGAGGTAAAGCTAAAAGATAGTACCTTGAGTTACTTATAAAACGGAGTATATTCCGTTTAGCGGAAAATCCGTATATAATGGGAATATAAACACTAAACTTGGAGTTTTAGTTATGTTGGCAAAATTAACCACACGAAATCAAGTCACGATTCCAAAATCTATTATCAAGCCTTTTAAAGGAGTTGAGCATTTTGAAATCGAAAACAAGAACGGCTGTATTATCCTGCGCCCTGTAAAACTCAGTAAAGCCAATGAAGTCAGGGATAAGCTAGAAGCATTAGGCATCACAGAAAATGATGTTGAGGATGCTATTGAATGGTCAAGAACGTAAGCAGAGTCGTTTTTGATACCAATATAATCATATCAGCGTTACTTTTTAAAAATGGAAGTCTCAGTGTTCTACGTGAACGATGGACTTCTTCAAATATCATACCCATCGTTTCAACAGACACTGCTAAAGAACTGGTGAGAGTGCTTCAATATCCCAAGTTCAAATTATCAAAACCAGAGCAACAAGAACTGCTGGCTGATTATCTACCTTACACAGAAATCATTGATATGAGCGAGTGTAAGACGCTTGATCTTCCTATTTGTCGGGATTTACATGATCAAAAGTTTTTGGAATTGGCTTATTGTGGCAAAGCGAATTTTCTTGTGACTGGGGATAGTGATTTATTGATTTTGAAGGATGAGGTGGTGTTTGGTATTTTGGCGGTTAGTGAATGGTTGAAGAATTAAGTGTTTTTGAATCAATCTGTAGATAACATCATTACAAACTCTTATTTCGCTTCAAAAAGATTAACTGTGAAAAAGAACTTATTACTACGATAATTTGACATTACACAAGATTCTCACATTTGTTAGATAGTGTAAGTTAGGTTAACTTTTCTTTTTAATCTATATGGTTACAGGCTTCACATTCTTCTGAAATAACACCAATTTTAACCAGTAGCGTGTGAATTTGGCAACCAACACAGAAGCCAAGCACAGCCTCTAGCCACATAAATATTAGACAAACCCATACTAGCGTAAGGGCGAGTGAGCGAGGTATATATTGCTCAGTGGTGGGTAGTAGAGATAACCCTGTCAAGGAATTGATCCACTGGGCAAAGGTGTCGGGCTGAAAAAAAATAAGACAAATTATGATAAATATAGTGCCCAACCCCCAAGCAAAACGCTTTGGTAGCAGTGGCTTCCATACAGGTGGATGTGGTTTTGCAAGCAAGCTAGCAATGAAAATGGTAGGCGATAGCCGTGAGGTGATGACTGTCATTCCCGCCAGCATCTCAAACAAAGCATAAAAAAGTACCCACGTTTGAAGTGTCCACTCGTAAGTGCGTTTCGTCGCCTGAAGCGCATAAAGAATCCTGTTTTCCACATCAGTTTCGTAGGTATCAACAATGGTATTACTATCTATTACCCATTGGCTACCAAACACCGTGTCTAGCAGGGTATATGCCATATAGGCAGGAATAATAAATAAAATACCTGCTCGGATGCGTACCGCAACCTCATTGATGTAAATAGGACCTTCTTGGGGCGCGTGAAACCACAGCGGATAAAAAACATCTTTAAAAAAAACTGATCGTTTACGACTTTCCATCTTTATGGCTCATTTACTTTTTAGGCATATAAATATCCGTACAAGTCCCTTCTGATACTTCTGCTGCAAAATTCAACGTTTCAGACAAAGTAGGGTGCGGATGTATTGTTAAACCAATATCTTCTGCATCTGCGCCCATTTCTAATGCTAACACGGCTTCTGCAATAAGTTCACCTGCATTTGTGCCGACGATACCCGCACCAATTAACTGCCCTGTTTCTTTACTAAACAACACCTTAGTCATGCCTTCATTGCGCCCGATACTTAAAGAACGTCCGCTGGCTGCCCAAGGGAATGCGCCTTTTTTAACGTCAATGCCTTCAGCTTTACATTGTTCTTCGGTTTTACCCATCCAGGCGATTTCTGGGTCGGTGTAAGCAACCGAGGGGATTGCACGTGCATCGAAGAACGATTTATGCCCTGCGATGTTTTCGGCGGCGGTTTTACCTTCGTGGGTGGCTTTGTGTGCGAGCATCGGTTGACCGACAATATCGCCGATGGCAAAGATGTGATCGACATTAGTGCGTTGTTGTTTGTCTACGTTGATAAAACCGACTTCATCGACAGCAACGCCTGCTTTGTCTGCATCGATGAGTTGCCCGTTAGGGCTACGACCGATTGAAACCAGTACGCGGTCGAAAGTATCGGATTCGGGTGCGCCTTTTTTACTGCCCACCTTTGTCGAACCAGAGCCACCTTCAAACTTACATACTAAGCCTTTTTTAGTCGGTTTGATTTCAGCTACTTTGGTATCTAAGAATATATTTTCGTATTTCTTTTTAATACGACGTTCAAGCGGTCGTACAATATCGCGATCAGCACTCGGTATTAAACCAGAACCCAATTCAACAACGGTAATATCCGTACCCAACGCATCGTAAACGGTTGCCATTTCTAATCCAATAATGCCGCCGCCAACCACTAACATGCGTTTTGGGATTTCTTCTAATTCAAGTGCATCGGTAGAATCCATTACGCGAGGGTCATCCCATGGAATGAAAGGCAACTTAGTAACGCGAGAACCTGCGGCGATAATGCAGTTATCAAAACCTATCGTGGATTTTGTTCCATCATCGGCTTCTACTTCAATGGTGTTTGCCGAGGTGAATTTACCATAGCCATGAATAATGGTGACTTTGCGTTGTTTCGCCAGTGCTTTTAAACCACCCGTGAGTTTTTTAACAATACCGGATTTATAGTCGCGCACTTTATCAATTTCTATTTTAGCTTTGCCAAAGCTTACACCTAACCGATCGGCTTCTTCAGCCTCATTAATTACCTGTGCGGTGTGTAATAGTGCTTTTGATGGAATGCAACCCACGTTTAAACAGACACCACCAATATTGGGGTAGCGTTCGATTAAGATAACTTCTAAGCCAAGATCAGCAGCGCGAAAGGCGGCGGTGTAACCACCAGGACCAGAACCTAAAACCACTAAAGGGGCGTGTTGATCAGCTTCACCGTCGAAACTTGATGCTACAGGTGCTGATTTTTCTGTTTGTGTTGATTCTTTTTCAGCAGGTACTTCATCGTTTGATGCTTCTGTTTTTGTAGAGGCTGTAGAAGAACCTGTAGATGATTCTTCAAGCATTACAATCAAACTACCTTGTTTGACTTTATCACCCACGGAGATTTTCACATCAGTAATGACACCCGCAGTCGGTGAGGGGATTTCCATCGAGGCTTTATCAGATTCAACCGTGATCAGTGAATCTTCTGCTTGGACGCTATCGCCTTTGCTTACAAGGACTTCAATGACTTCGACTTCATCAAAATCGCCGATATTTGGGATGTTTATTTCGATTGTATTGCTCACGGGAATAATCTCTTTTTTTGTTCCCTCGACTTAGCAGAGGGTGTTGTAAAAGTACAGGTTCGTTGTAGGTTGGTGCTGAGAACGAAGCCCAACATGACGTTATTGTTGGGCTTCGCAAGCTCAGCACCAACCTACAATTTGTATTGTGACAGCCTCCTAGCAAGGGGAGGGTTAGGATCCCCAGCCTCTCCTTTTTCTCGTATATTAAGGAAAGGGGAGGAAGTTAAAAACAGCTAAACCATCATGCGCCTAATATCACTCAACATCTTACTCAAATGCGTCGTAAAACGCGCCCCATCCGCGCCGTCAATGACTCTATGATCATAGGACAGTGATAGCGGTAAAACCAGTCTGGGTTCAAATTCTGAGCCATTCCAAACCGGTTGCATTTTAGAACGCGACACACCCAAGATGGCAACTTCCGGTGTATTCACAATGGGCGTAAATTGAGTCCCGCCGATACCACCTAAGCTGGAAATGGTAAAACAACCCCCTTGCATATCCGATGGTTTGAGCTTTTTATCGCGTGCTTTAACGGCTAAATCACGTATTTCTTGTGAAATTTCCACTAATGATTTTTGATCGGCTTCACGAATCACCGGTACCACTAATCCATTGGGTGTATCCACTGCCACACCAATATTAAAGTACTTCTTTAATGTCAGGTTTTCACCGCTTGCATCTAACGAACTATTAAAACGCGGGAAAGCTTTAAGCGATGCAACCACGGCCCAAATAATAAAAGCCAAAGGCGTGATCTTGATACCTTCTTTTTCCATTTCTTTGCCCATTTGTTTGCGGAAGGCTTCCATCTCGGTGATGTCGGCTTCATCAAACTGGGTTACGTGCGGTACAGTGACCCAACTGCGGTGTAAAAATTCGCCGGTGAGCTTATTAATTTTAGACAATGATTGGCTTTCAGTTTCACCAAACTGGCTGAAATCAATCTCTGCCATCGGTTTAATACCTAGCGATGTGCCACTGCCACCGGATGCGAGGGATTTTTTAACGAAACCTTTAATATCGTCTCTATTGATACGACCTTTGCGACTGCTTCCTGTCACGTTACCTAAATCAACCCCCAGTTCTCGTGCGAATTTACGCACCGAAGGGCTGGCGTAAGCTTTACTAAAACGAATCTCATCTATTTGTGCTGTCGGTGATGGTTTATCACCCGAGGTTTTACCCGGAGATGTTTTGGCAGGTGTTGATTTTGCGGGCGCCATTTGTTCGTGGCTTGATGTGGCTTTCTTTTCAATTTTTTCTGATTCTGGTGTTTTTTCTTCTATTTTTATATCACTGGTAGCAGATGCAGAGTCATTCACTTCCATCATCAAAATCACACCACCTTGGGCGATATTATCACCTAAGGAAACTTTGAGTTTAATGATTTTACCCGCTTCACTGGAAGGTATTTCCATTGATGCTTTATCGGATTCAACCGTAATCAAAGAATCTTCTACTTGAACGTCATCGCCTTCTGCCACTAAAAGTTCAATCACTTCGACTGAATCAAAATCACCAATATCCGGCACTACTATTTCTTTTATTGTCATTTTAAGTGCCTCCTTTATGCGAGTAGTGGGTTAATTTTATCGGTATCAATACCGTATTTTTTAATTGCCTCGGCAACTTTTCCGGCAGGCATTGAACCATCATCCGCCAACGCTTTTAATGCGGCAATAACAACGTGATGTGCATTCACTTCGAAATGTGAACGTAATTCTTTGCGTGTATCACTGCGCCCGAAACCTTCTGTACCTAAGACGGTGTACGAGCTGGGCACCCATTCTCTGATTTGTTCGGGATACTGCCTAATATAATCAGTCGCCACAATGGCAGGGCCACGATGCCCTTTTAATTGTTGGGTCACATACGGTGTTTTAGCATCTTCTAAGGGATGTAAACGATTCCAACGTTCCACATCTTGCGCTTCACGGGCAAGCTCATTAAAGCTGGTACAACTCCAAATATCAGCATCGACACTCCAATCATCCATCAATAATTCAGCCGCCGCAATAACTTCACGCAAAATCGTACCCGACCCCATTAACTGTACTTTGTGTTTCTTCTTACCTCCGCTTTTTAATAAATACATGCCTTTAATAATGCCTTTTTCAACACCTTTAGGTAGGGCAGGCTGCACGTAAGATTCATTCATTGCGGTAATGTAGTAATACACATCTTCTTGTGCACAGTACATACGCTTCATACCATCGTGAATAATAATGGCCATTTCGTAGGCAAAGGTGGGATCATAACTAATACAGTTCGGAATCAAGCCTGCTTGCACCATGCCGTGACCATCTTGATGTTGCAGACCTTCACCTGCAAGCGTGGTGCGCCCAGCTGTTGCGCCAATCAAGAAACCACGTGAACGACAATCACCTGCTGCCCAAGCCAAATCACCAATGCGTTGGAAGCCAAACATCGAGTAATAAATATAGAACGGAATCATATTAACGCCGTGCGTGCTGTAAGCAGTGGCGGCCGCTATCCAAGATGAAAATGCACCGGCTTCGTTAATCCCTTCTTCAAGAATCTGACCGGTTTTATCTTCTTTATAGAACATCACCTGTTCTTTATCTTGTGGCTCGTATAACTGACCCACGGATGAGAAAATACCCAGTTGACGGAACATACCTTCCATTCCAAAGGTGCGTGCTTCATCAGGTACAATCGGCACTACATATTTACCCATTTTCTTATCGCGCGTGATAAGCGTTAATAAACGTACAAAGGCCATCGTCGTAGACATCTCACGATCACCCGAGCCTTCTAATAATGATTTGAATATATCCAGTGAAGGTACTTCTAATGGCGCGGCAGTGCTGGTTCTAACCGGTAATGAGCCACCTAATTTTTTACGTTGCGCCAGCATGTATTGACGTTCTGGGCTATCAGCATCAGGGCGGTAATAGTTTGCTGCTGCCGCGTCTTCGTCACTTAAAGGAATGTTAAAACGGTCTTTATAAGCCACCATTTCATCTTCGCTCAGTTTCTTTTGTGAATGCGTTCGGTTTTGACCTTCACCTGCCGAGCCCATGCCGTAACCTTTTACGGTATGCGCTAAAATAACGGTGGGTTGATCTTTGTGATTAACCGCTGAATCATAGGCAGTATAAACTTTATGCGGATCATGCCCGCCACGGTTTAAGCGCCAAATATCATCATCGGACATTTTTTCGACCATTGCGGCTAATTCTGGATACTTACCAAAGAAGTTTTTGCGTACATACGCGCCGTCTTTTGCCTTATAGTTTTGAAATTCGCCATCGACGACTTCTAGCATGCGTTTTTTAAGGATACCGTCTTTATCTTTAGCTAATAACGGATCCCAATACGAACCCCAAAGCACCTTTATTACATTCCAACCTGCACCACGAAATACAGCTTCTAGTTCTTGGACAATCTTGCCGTTACCACGCACCGGACCATCAAGGCGTTGTAAATTACAATTGACCACCCACGTAAGATTATCTAAATTCTCCCGAGCGGCTAACGAGATTGCACCGAGTGTTTCTGGCTCGTCTACCTCGCCATCACCCACAAAAGACCACACACGACGATCTTTAGTATCTGCCAAACTACGGTATTGTAAGTACTTCATAAAACGTGCTTGGTAAATCGACTTTATCGGGCCAAGACCCATCGACACGGTCGGAAACTGCCAATAATCCGGCATTAACCACGGGTGAGGGTAGGAAGACAAACCGGGTTTATCTACTTCTTGTCGAAACGAATCGAGCAAGTCTTCATCAAAACGACCTTCTAAATAAGAACGTGCATAAATACCGGGCGTGATATGCCCTTGGAAATAGATTAAATCGCCATCGTTATCCGGTGTGGGTGCTTTCCAAAAGTGATTAAAGCCAACATCATATAAAGTAGCGGATGATGCAAAAGAGGCAATATGCCCCCCTAATTCAGAACTTTTCCGATTCGCACGCACGACCATCGCAGCAGCATTCCAACGAATAAAAGAACGAATACGGCTTTCGATGGCTAGATCACCCGGGTTGGGTTTTTCTAAATGCGGCGGAATAGTATTAATATAAGCGGTATTAGCAGAATAGGGGAGGTTCGCGCCGTTATGACGGGCATTATCAATCAGTTGTTCAATGATAAAATGTGCGCGTTCGACACCATCAGATTCAATGATTGCTTCGAGCGCTTCAGTCCAATCTAGCGTTTCTTGTGGATCAATATCAATTGGGTCGTTTTTAGGCATAAGTTATTCCACACGTTCATTGTTATTAGAGTCGTACTAAATGTATTAAACTATTCTAACATTTTTATGCTTAATATCAACATAACGCGCTTATTAAAAATAATAAA
>CAZMWD010000025.1:0-13276 GCA_964569685.1 uncultured Cocleimonas sp.
ATTGTGCCCACGTTGACGTGGGGTTTATTACGTTCAAATTTTTCTTTGGACATGATTACTCACCTATATTCAATTACTTGCTCACAACCTCAATCAATCAAAAACAAATTCATCAAGGCTACTTACAATTATATTCGTCAGTGCATCTGCGTATTTTTATCCGCTTCTGCATATTTCGCAAACTCCATCGAATAAGTTGCTCGCCCCTGTGTTGCAGATCGCAACGCAGTGGCATAACCAAACATCTTTCTCAATGGAACTTCCGCACGAATGACTTTCCCGGAGGGGGTTTCATCCATGCCCTGAACAACGCCATTACGACGATTTAAATCGCCCATAACATCACCCATGTTCTCTTCCGGTGTTACCACTTCAACCCGCATTATCGGCTCAAGCAATGCAGGATCTGCGTCCATCACACCGTTTCTTACAGCCAGCGAACCTGCCACTTTAAATGACATCTCGCTAGAGTCAACATCGTGAAACGAACCGTCGTACAATGTGACCTTTACATCGACTACCGGACAACCAGCCAAAACACCGTTTTGCAGCTGCTCCTCGATACCCTTACTTGTAGCGGGTATAAACTCCTTAGGAATCGAACCACCTACAATAGCATCTTCAAACTCAAAACCAGAACCTTCTTCTAAGGGTTCTAATTTAATTTTTACATGACCGTACTGACCTTTTCCGCCAGACTGACGAATAAACTTACCTTCCGCCTCTACCGTTTTCTTTATACATTCACGGTACGAAACTTGTGGCTCACCCACATTAGCTTCTACCGAAAATTCACGCTTCATTCGATCGACAATAATATCAAGATGCAATTCACCCATCCCAGATATAATTGTCTGACCCGTGTCTTCATCGGTACGCACCTTAAAAGACGGATCTTCTTTTGCCAGCTTACTTAAAGCAAGCGACATTTTCTCCTGATCAACCGTCGTTCTTGGTTCAACCGCAACCGAAATTACCGGCTCAGGAAAATCTATTTTTTCCAATATAATCGGATGCGACTTTTCACACAAAGTATCGCCCGTTGTCACATCTTTAAGCCCGACCGCGGCAGCAATATCACCCGCTCGAACTTCTTTTATCTCTTCGCGAGCATTCGAGTGCATTTGTAAAATACGCCCAATTCTTTCGCTACCACCCTTTAACGGGTTAAACACCCTATCGCCTGTTTTTAACACACCCGAATACACTCGGAAAAACGTCAATGTACCAACAAACGGATCGGTAGCAATTTTAAACGCTAACGCTGCAAATGGCTCTTTATCAGAAGCCTCACGATGCGCCTCTTTTCCTTCTCCAGAACCATCACCAACAACACCTTTAACAGCAGGAACATCTAACGGCGAAGGCAAATAATGCACCACCGCATCCAACATTGCCTGTACGCCTTTATTTTTAAAGGCCGATCCACACAACGCAGGAATAATCTCACCTGCTAAGGTACGAATACGAATACCTTGATGAATCTGATCTTCACTAAGATCACCTTCTTCAAGATACGCATCCATCAATTCTTCATTTGCCTCTGCCGCAGCTTCAACCAATGCTTCGCGATATTGTTCTGCCTCATCCTGCAAATCAGCTGGAATATCTTCAAGCGCAAACGTCACACCCAAGTCATCTTCATTCCAGTTGATCGCCTTCATTTGAATGAGATCAACAACACCTTTAAATTCTTCTTCTGCACCAATCGCAATTTGCAATGGCACTGGGTTTGCACCCAGTCTTTCACGAATCTGATCAACCACTCGCAAAAAATCGGCACCAATACGATCCATTTTATTAATAAATGCAATACGCGGAACTTCATATTTATTTGCTTGCCGCCAAACCGTTTCAGATTGTGGCTCCACACCACCCACTGCACAAAATACTGCGACAGCGCCATCCAAAACTCTTAGGGAGCGTTCCACTTCTATGGTGAAATCTACATGACCGGGTGTATCTATTATATTGATACGGTGCTCTTCAAACTGCTCATCCATTCCTTTCCAGAAACAAGTTGTCGCAGCAGAAGTGATTGTAATTCCTCTCTCTTGCTCTTGCTCCATCCAATCCATGGTGGCAGCACCGTCATGCACCTCACCCATTTTGTGAGAGACTCCGGTATAGAACAAAACGCGTTCTGTTGTGGTCGTTTTTCCTGCATCGATATGCGCCATAATGCCGACGTTACGATAACGATCAAGGGGGGTTGTACGAGCCACAATATTTACCTTATATATATTTCCTTATCAGAAACAAATCTTAATCATTTTACCAGCGGAAGTGAGCAAAGGCCTTATTCGCATCAGCCATCTTATGCGTATCTTCACGTTTCTTAACTGCAGACCCGCGCTTTTCAGCCGCATCCATCAACTCACCCGCTAATTTAAGTGCCATTGATTTTTCACCACGCTTGCGCGCCGCTTCAACCAACCAACGCATTGCTAATGCATTCTGACGAGAAGCACGTACTTCAACAGGCACTTGGTACGTTGCACCACCTACTCGACGAGACTTAACCTCTACCGACGGACGCACATTGTCCAGCGCAGTATCAAGAATTTCCATGCCATCATTGCCTTTCTTAGATGCAATTTCATCTAACGCAACGTAAACTACTTTTTCAGCGATAGACTTTTTACCATCTTTCATAATGGTATTAATGAACTTAGCTAATACTAGACTTCCAAATTTTGGATCAGGAAGGATGATACGTTTCGGGACTTCTCTTCTTCTTGGCATAAAATACTCTCTTTAACAGCAACACTAATCAGTTGCTCGTTTACTATTATTCAACTTTACATAGAGCCAATAAGTTGCTGGCTCCACCGTTATATTTCTACTCTATTATTTTGGACGTTTAGCGCCGTATTTAGAACGACCTTGACGACGCTCTGAAACACCTTGCAAATCCAAAGAACCGCGCACAACGTGATAACGCACACCCGGCAAATCTTTAACACGACCACCACGAATCAGCACAACCGAATGCTCCTGCAAGTTATGACCTTCGCCACCAATGTAGCTACTCACTTCAAAACCATTCGTTAAGCGCACACGAGCCACTTTACGCATCGCCGAGTTCGGCTTCTTAGGTGTGGTTGTATATACACGTGTACATACACCGCGACGTTGTGGACAAGCTTCCAATGCAGGAACGTTTGTCTTTTCTACCTTTCTTTTGCGGGGCTTACGCACCAACTGATTTATCGTTGTCATTTAAAACAATTCTCCAAATTTTAAGAAGCGTGACATTTACATCAACCTATCAACTTCGTTTTACTATGTGTCAATTAATATGTAAAAACCAAACCAATACACACTTCATTAAAAGCTCGAATTAACACCTTTGTAACAATCACTTTAAGCAATGCAGTTACAATGGCATCTATCCGTAAAGGCGCGAGAGTCTATTACCCCGCACTCATAGTGTCAAGATAGATTTTGATTTTCTAAAACAAAATCCATTTACACCTATATTTAAATTAACGCGTTAACTTTCTAACACACCTATCAACCTATTAAGAACTAGCACCTTCGGCATCAGATTCTGCCGAACTATCATCGACAGCTACCACTACCTCTTCTACTTTCGTGGCTTCTTTTTCCGCAGATTCCGCTGCAAGAGCAGCAAGATTTGCCAACATATCGTTTTCGCGCTTTTCTTTACGCTCTCGGTGATAAGTCAGACCGGTACCTGCTGGCACTAAACGACCCACGATAACGTTTTCTTTCAATCCACGTAAATCATCCCTAGCACCTGTAACCGCAGCTTCGGTTAATACACGCGTCGTTTCTTGGAACGATGCAGCAGAAATAAAGGAATCTGTCACTAACGATGCTTTAGTAATACCCAACAAGACACGATGGAACTTAGCAGGAAGCTTACCTGCCGCTTTTAATTTGGCATTCACCTCTAGGACATGACGATGGTCCAGCTGCTCACCTTTAAGCATCATGCTGTCGCCAGATTCGGTAATATTAACCTTACGCATCATCTGTCGAGAAATAATTTCAATATGCTTATCGTTGATTTTTACACCTTGCAAACGATACACTTCTTGTATTTCTTTCACCAAATGCTCAGCAAGAACAGCAGGGCCTAATAAACGAATAATGTCATGCACACTAGGCTCGCCATCTGCAATCATTTCACCTTTTGCTACTTTCTCACCCTCAAATACATCTAAGTTACGCCACTTTGGAATCAATACCTCGTAATGATCACCTTTGTCTGGCGTGATAACTAAACGTTTTTTACCTTTAGTCTCCTTACCCCATGAGAACGTACCTGAAATCTCAGCAAGAATCGCGGGCTGTTTAGGCTTTCTAGCTTCAAACATATCCGCAACACGAGGAAGACCACCGGTAATATCACGCGTCTTCGATGACTCTTGAGCCAAACGTGCCAATACATCGCCTACTTCAACCTTTGTGCCATTAGTCAAACTAACAATAGCACCACCCGCTAACGGGTATTGAACAGGAATTTCTGTATTCTCGAAGAATAAAATTTCACCTTTATCATCCAGCAAACGCATCATTGGATTTAAATCTTTTGCGCCCGCTCCACGTGTAGCTGGATCAGTTACAACAGTAGAACTTAAACCTGTCACATCATCGATATTGGTATTAATAGTTGAACCATCAACGAAATCGACAAAATCAACCGTTCCAGCTACCTCAGTAACAATCGGATGTGTATGCGGATCCCATGTGGCAACTTCCTTACCCGGCTCAACAGAATCATCATTCTTTATTGAAATAACCGCACCGTAAGGCAGTTTGTATCGCTCTTTTTCACGACCTTGATCATCAATCACACCAATGATACCAGAGCGCGAAACTGCTACTAAGTTACCGTCTTTATTCACAACCGTCTTAACATTACTCAGACGTGCTGTACCGGTTGATTTAACCACAATGTTATTATCTGCAGCAGATCGACTTGCCGCACCACCAATATGGAAGGTACGCATAGTTAACTGTGTACCCGGCTCACCGATTGACTGTGCTGCCACAACACCAACCGCCTCACCCATGTTAACCAAATGTCCGCGCCCTAGATCACGACCATAACACTGCGCACAAACACCGTACTCAGCCTTACAGGTGATTGCAGAACGCACAATCATTTCATCCACACCCAAATCATCAAGCTGGGCAACCCATTCTTCATCCATCAAGGTATTAGCAGGAACAACAACATTACCTTTGTGATCTTTTGCATCAATAGCCGTCACACGACCCAACACACGCTCACCTAATGGCTCTACCACATCACCGCCTTCGATGATTGGCTTCATGGTAAGACCACCATCTGTTCCACAATCGTCAAAAGTGATAACCATATCTTGCGATACATCCACCAAACGACGCGTTAGATAACCTGAGTTCGCCGTTTTAAGCGCCGTATCGGCAAGACCTTTACGCGCTCCGTGAGTCGAAATAAAGTATTGTGATACATTCAAGCCTTCACGGAAATTAGAGGTGATTGGAATTTCGATGATTGAGCCATCCGGTTTTGCCATCAAACCACGCATTCCAGCCAACTGACGAATCTGCGCAGGAGAACCACGAGCACCAGAATCCGCCATCATATAGATAGAGTTAAATGATTCTTGAGTGACTGTTTCGCCTTCGGCATTAACAACTTCTTCTTCACCCATACCATCCATCATTGCTTTTGCAACTTGGTCGTTGGTACGCGCCCAGATGTCAATCACCTTATTGTAACGCTCACCTTGTGTAACCAAACCCGAAGAATACTGACTTTCAATCTCTTTTACATCGCTATAAGAACGCTCAAGAATTGTTTTCTTTTCTTTTGGTATCACCATATCGTCCGCACAGAACGAGACACCCGCTTTAGTCGCATACTTGTAACCGGTATACATTAGCTGATCCGCCAGAATAACCGTGTCTTTCAAACCAACACTTCGGTAACCTTCGTTAATTAAAGTAGAGATTGCCTTCTTTTTCATCACACAGTTAACCACTTCAAACGGCATACCGTCAGGCAGTACTTCTGATAAAATTGCGCGACCTACTGTGGTTTCAACGCGACGGGTACGTCTTTCGAGTTCACCTTTATCATCAAAAACACTATCGCTAATACGCACTTGAACTTTCGCATGCAGCGAAGCTTGGTCAGATTCATAGGCACGCTTAGCCTCATGCACATCGGCAAAGATCATACCTTCACCTTTTGCATTAATGCTTTCACGCGTCATATAGTACAAACCTAATACTATATCCTGTGAAGGCACAATGATTGGCTCGCCGTTTGCAGGCGCTAATATATTATTAGTTGCCATCATTAAAACACGCGCTTCTGTTTGTGCTTCAATTGAAAGTGGCACATGCACTGCCATCTGATCGCCATCAAAATCGGCGTTAAATGCAGAACAAACCAAGGGGTGTAACTGAATCGCTTTACCTTCGATCAAGATAGGCTCAAATGCTTGTATACCTAATCTATGTAGCGTTGGCGCACGATTTAACATGATCGGGTGCTGATGAATAATATCAGCCAGAATATCCCAAACTTCAGGGGTTTCACGTTCAACTAATTTTTTCGCTGCTTTAATCGTTGTAGCCAAACCAAGACGTTGTAATTTACCAAACACAAATGGCTTGAATAGCTCTAGAGCCATTTTCTTAGGCAAACCACACTGATGCAATCTTAATGTTGGACCCACCACGATAACCGAACGACCAGAATAGTCGACACGCTTACCCAATAGGTTTTGACGGAAACGACCTTGCTTACCTTTGATCATGTCAGCCAGTGATTTTAACTGACGACGATTAGAACCTGTGATTGCACGACCGCGACGACCGTTATCCAATAAGGCATCAACAGACTCTTGCAACATACGTTTTTCATTACGCACAATAATATCGGGCGCATTCAAATCCAATAAGCGACGCAAACGATTGTTACGGTTAATTACACGACGGTATAAATCATTCAGATCAGATGTCGCAAAACGACCCCCTTCCAGTGGCACCAATGGACGCAAATCAGGCGGCAATACCGGAAGCACTTTAAGAATCATCCAATCCGGCTTATTACCCGACTCAATGAAGGATTCCATTAGCTTTATTCGCTTACTGATACGCTTTAGCTTCGTCTCTGATTTTGTTGCGGTTGATTGCTCATGCAAATCTTCTAACGCTTCTTTTAAATCGACTGTTCCCAGCATTTTTAAAACAGCTTCAGCACCCATACCTGCGTCAAATTCATCACCGAATTCTTCAATCGCTTCAAGGTAGGCCTCATCACTTAAAAGCTGACCACGCTCAAGCGTTGTCATACCCGGCTCTACCACCACGAATGCTTCAAAGTACAATATGCGCTCAATATCACGCAGCGTCATATCAAGGAACAAACCAATACGCGAAGGCAATGATTTTAGGAACCAAATGTGCGCCACAGGACAGGCAAGATCAATATGACCCATACGATCACGACGTACTTTAGTATTGGTAACTTCAACACCACATTTCTCACAAACCACGCCACGATGCTTTAAACGCTTGTATTTACCACACAAACATTCGTAGTCTTTAACAGGACCAAATATTTTGGCACAAAAAAGACCATCACGTTCTGGCTTGAACGTACGGTAATTAATTGTTTCCGGTTTCTTTACTTCACCAAAAGACCACGAACGGATAATTTCAGGTGACGCTAAACCGATACGGATTGCATCGAATTCTTCGGTGTCTGTTTGCTGTTTAAATATATTCAGCAAATCTCCCATGCCTTTATTCATCATAATCGTTACCTATTTGTTGTCTTTTACAAGTTCAATATGCAGACCCAGAGAGCGAATCTCTTTCATCAATACATTGAAAGATTCCGGCATGCCGGCGTCCATTGTCAAATTACCATCGACGATATTTTTATACATTTTATTACGTCCAATAACATCATCCGACTTAACCGTCAGCATTTCCTGAAGTGTGTACGCAGCACCATAAGCTTCCAGCGCCCACACCTCCATTTCACCGAATCGCTGACCACCAAACATGGCTTTACCACCCAGTGGTTGTTGCGTAACCAGAGAGTAAGGACCTGTTGAACGTGCATGCATCTTATCATCAACCAAGTGGTTCAATTTTAACATGTGCATGTAACCAACAGTGATCTTGCGCTCAAATGACTCGCCTGTTCTACCATCATACAACGTCGTTTGACCTGATTCTGGAAGATCTGCTAACCTTAACATGCTTCTGATTTCATCTTCTGACGCACCATCGAATACCTGTGTTGCCATTGGCACACCACTTCGAAGATTGCCCGCCATTTCGATGATTTCAACATCGGTCATCTCACTAATGTCACCCTGCTCAGGGTTTCCGTCAGTGCTATAGATTTCTGTTAAAAATTCTCGCACCTTTTCAACTTTTGCCTGATCATCAATCATTTTTCCGATTTTCTCACCCAAACCTTTGGCAGCCCAGCCTAAATGCATTTCAAGCACCTGACCCACATTCATTCGAGAAGGAACACCGAGCGGATTCAAACAAATATCAACCGGCACACCGTGTTCATCATGGGGCATATCTTCAACAGGAACGATGCGTGAAACTACACCTTTGTTACCATGACGACCCGC
This sequence comes from uncultured Cocleimonas sp., assembly GCA_964569685.1. GTDB lineage: Bacteria > Pseudomonadota > Gammaproteobacteria > Thiotrichales > Thiotrichaceae > Cocleimonas. Next base: position 8,631 of record CAZMWD010000025.1, read on the forward strand.
CATTTTATCACCCGGCTGCATACGACGTTTTACTGCCACATACACTTTAACAACCTTCAATACACCCGGCGCTAAATCATCACCTGCAGTAATTTTATCGCGTTGTTTTTGCAAACGTTCTTCATAACGTTTTTTCTGCTCAACTTGTAATTTTGCAAGGTTCTTTAACTGCGCATCTGCCTTTTCATTATGCAAACGCAACTCAAACCAGTCTTTGCGATCAAGATCAGCAAGATAGGCTTTAGTTACTTTACTGCCCGCTTTAATACCAGACGGACCACCATCAGCGACCTTATTTAAAACCAGCTTTTCAGCACGCTCGTAAACGTCTTCTTCAAGCACACGAAGCTCGTCACGCAAATCATTACGGACTTTTGATAAGGCATCCTCTTCAAGCGCAATAGCACGCGCGTCTTTTTCTACGCCTTCACGTGTAAAGACGCGAACGTCGATAACCGTACCAAACATGCTTGATTTTACACGCGCCGAAGTATCTTTTACGTCCGATGCTTTCTCACCAAAGATGGCACGTAGTAATTTCTCCTCAGGCGTTAACTGGGTTTCACCTTTTGGTGTCACTTTACCGACTAGAATGTCACCCGGCTTAACTTCTGCGCCCACATGAACGATACCCGACTCATCTAATTTAGAGAGCAGATGCTCACTCACATTTGGAATATCAGCGGTAATTTCTTCTGAACCTAGTTTAGTATCACGCGCCAAACAAGATATTTCTTCGATATGAATCGACGTAAAGCGATCTTCTTCAACCACACGCTCGGAGACGAGAATCGAATCCTCAAAGTTATAACCATTCCACGACATGAATGCGATCTTGATATTCTGACCTAATGCCAATTCGCCTAAATCGGTCGACGGACCATCTGCCAACACATCACCACGCGCCACCACATCACCCATCTTAACGATTGGCTTTTGATTCACACAGGTATTTTGATTCGAACGGGTGTACTTAATAAGGTTGTATATATCAACACCACCATCTTGCGCCTCATCATCATTCACTCGAATAACAATTCGCCCTGATTCAACCGCATCAATTACACCACCACGGTTTGCCGTCACTGTTGCACCCGAATCTACCGCTACAACACGCTCCATACCCGTTCCACTCAAAGGTGCTTGAGCACGAATACAAGGAACAGCTTGACGTTGCATATTAGAACCCATCAAAGCACGGTTCGCATCATCGTGTTCCAAGAAAGGAATTAACGATGCCGCCACAGATACAATCTGCTTTGGCGATACATCCATGTATTGAATTTCATCAGGAGCAGATAACATAAATTCATTTTGGAAACGACACGAAACCATATCATTTTCAAATGCCCCATCTTTAGCTAAAACAGCATTACCCTGCGCGATCACATAACGTGACTCTTCAATGGCCGACAAGTATTCAATATCACCCGTTGCTTTACCATTAACGACTTTACGATAAGGTGTTTCCAAGAAACCATAACTGTTGGTTTTCGCAAAAACAGCCAGCGAGTTAATCAAGCCAATGTTTGGCCCTTCCGGTGTTTCGATAGGACAGACACGACCGTAATGGGTTGGATGCACATCTCGCACCTCAAAACCAGCACGCTCACGCGTTAGACCACCAGGGCCTAATGCAGAAATACGACGCTTATGCGTTACTTCTGACAATGGATTATTTTGATCCATAAATTGAGATAACTGACTTGAACCAAAAAACTCTTTAACCGCTGCAGACACTGGCTTCGCATTCACCATATCTTGCGGCATTAAACCTTCGCTTTCTGCAACCGTTAAACGCTCTTTAACTGCGCGCTCAACACGAATCAAGCCAATGCGGAAAGCATTTTCTGCCATTTCACCGACACTTCGCACACGACGATTTCCAAGGTGATCAATATCATCAATCACACCTTTACCATCACGAATATCAATCAATGTTTTTAGCGCATTAACAATATCAGAACTTTCTTTTCCTGATTTTTTAAGCGATTCGTATTGCGCACCAAATTCTTCAACCAAGGCTTTTGAAGCACCATCATTACGATTCGACAAGTATTCGTGATCATAAAGAATCCCAGGACCTGTCTCTATTTCATACTCAAGACGACGGTTAAACTTCATTCTACCTACAGCAGAAAGGTCATAACGCTCAGTCGCAAAGAATAAATTATGGAAAAGGTTTTCCGCTGCATCCTTAGTTGGAGGCTCACCCGGGCGCATCATCCGATAAATTTCAATTTGCGCCTCTAAGGCTGTGCGTGTCGCATCAATTTTCAAGGTATTAGAAATAAAGGGACCTTTATCAAGATCATTACTGTAAATAACTTTAAACTTTTTAATACCATTTTCACGCAATAGTTCAATTAGCTCTTCTGTAATTTCAGCATTTGCCTCCACTAAGAATTCGCCGGTAGATTCATCAATAATATTATGAGAAATCATTTTACCGTGCATATATTCTTCTGGCACTTCCAGCTTTTTAACTTTTGCCTTTTCTAACAAACGAATATGCTTTGCCGTAATACGACGACCACTGACAACAATTAACTCGCCGTCAGCTTCAATATCAAAAGAAGCCAATTCACCACGCAAACGCTTTGGATCAAGTGTGATTTGTATTTTTGTTTTCTGTAGAGAAACATTAATCGTATCAAAAAATACATCAATGATTTGTTCGGTCTCCATACCTAACGCGCGAAGCAATACAGTCGCAGGCAGTTTTCTACGACGATCTATTCGTACGAATACAGAATCTTTAGGATCAAATTCGAAATCAAGCCACGAACCACGGTAAGGAATAACACGCGCATTATGAAGCAACTTACGTGCTGTATTTGTTTTACCTTTATCGTGATCAAAAAACACACCCGGAGAACGATGCAATTGAGAAACAATAACACGCTCAGTACCGTTGATTACAAAGGTACCTTTTGGCGTCATCAAAGGCATTTCACCCAGATAAACATCCTGTTCTTTTATGTCTTTTACAACTTTCGTCTTTTTGGGCGCTTCTTTATCGTAAATAACCAAACGCAAGGTTGCACGTAATGATGTAGCATAGGTTAAACCACGCTGCTGACACTCACGCACATCAAACACGGGCTCTGCTAAGTTGTAATCAACATATTCCAGCATGACATAGCCAGAATAACTAACAATAGGAAATACCGAGCTAAAGGCAGCATGCAAACCGACTTCTTGTCGATCTTTTACAGACACGCCATCTTGTAGGTACAAACGGTACGACTCAAGCTGAATAGCCAACAGGTAAGGGATTTCTAATACCTGTGGACGCTTGCCAAAATCCTTGCGGATACGTTTTTTCTCAGTGAAAGTCAGAGCCATCGTATTTCCTCTTCTAGTTAGGGATAAACAAATAATACTGAGCAATAACAGTTATTATTGACTCATCCCTTTATTTGCAAACCAGTATTTATTTGTCCAACACAACAAATATTACCAGCAAAAATTCCTGCTAAACCTGTATCAACGAGCAATCAATTTAGCAAAAATCAAAATATTTTAAGTCACTTAAACTGCAACACATTTCTGAATTTATAAGCAATACAAACCCAAACAGTTTAAGCGACAAAAGGCCGACAGTGAATTTTCACTGTCAGCCCATTGTTTGAATGGCTTCTAATTTTAGAAGATTAGAAACACACTCAGCTGAAACGATTTATTTCAACTCAACAGTACAACCAGCTTCTTCAAGCTGCTTCTTTACTTCTTCTGCTTCATCTTTAGAAGCAGCTTCTTTAACAGTAGCAGGCGCGCTTTCTACCATCTCTTTTGCTTCTTTAAGACCAAGACCCGTGATTCCACGAACCGCTTTGATTGCCTTAATCTTGTTTTCGCCAAAGCTAGACATGATTACATCGAACTCTGTCTGTTCCGCAGCAGCTTCACCAGCATCTCCACCACCAGCAGGTGCTGCAGCTACAGCAGCAGCCGCAGATACGCCAAATTTCTCTTCCATATCAGAGATCAGTTCTACGACCTCCATTACGCTCATGTTTGATATTGCATCTAAGATATCATCTTTAGAAACAGCCATTGTATTTCTCCTAAACCTAAATCAGTGACCAGTCATCGTATTTTTAGTTAACGAATCATGATATTGAAAATTAATAAAATAAAATAAAATAAAAAATTAAATATCCGAATTTAAAAAAACAAACTCAGCCTCATTAAAGACTAAGCAGCTTCTTTAGAATCACGAACAGCAGCAACAGTACGAACAAGCTTTCCAGGAACTTCTTTGAAAGTACGAGCCAGTTTTTCTACCGGCGCTCTCAGTGTTCCAGCCAAAATAGCCAGAGCCTGATCGCGAGTAGGCAACTTAGCCAGACGATCCAATTCAGAAGCTTCAAGCAACTCTCCACCAACGGACAGCATCTTAACTTCCAGCTTGTCATGCTCTTTAGCAAAATCCTTTATGACGCGAGCCGCAGCACCGGGGTCTTCTTGCGAAAACGCCAATACTAACGGTCCTGTAAAACCATCACTCATACAAGAAAAATCTGTATCAGCAACAGCCAACTTCGCCAAATTGTTTTTTACTACTCGTAAATAAACACCACCTTCCCGCGCTTTAACACGCAATTCGGTCATCTCACCTACTGTTAATCCGTGGTACTCTG
>CAZMWD010000026.1:0-13275 GCA_964569685.1 uncultured Cocleimonas sp.
GCGGTTGGTTACCAGCCGACATTGGCAGCAGAAATGGGTGCGCTTCAAGAGCGTATCACCTCTACAAAGAAAGGTTCGATCACATCATTTCAAGCGGTATACGTGCCTGCGGATGACTTGACTGATCCATCGCCGGCAACAACCTTTGCTCACTTAGATGCGACATTGGTGCTTTCGCGTAATATCGCAGAGCTAGGTATTTACCCTGCAGTTGATCCTTTGGATTCATCTTCACGCCAGCTTGATCCATTAGTGATTGGTGAAGAGCATTATAATATTGCTCGTGGTGTTCAGGGCGTGCTTCAGCGTTATAAAGAATTACAAGATATTATCGCGATTCTGGGTATGGATGAATTATCAGAAGAAGATAAACAGACCGTTGCTCGCGCACGTCGTATTCAACGTTTTTTGTCTCAACCATTCCATGTAGCAGAAGTATTTACAGGCGCGCCGGGTAAATATGTTTCTTTAGCTGATACACTTTCAGGCTTTAAAGGAATTCTTGCGGGTGAGTATGATCATTTGCCAGAGCAGTCTTTCTACATGGTAGGTGGTATAGAAGAAGCGGTAGAAAAGGGCAGTAAAGACGCATAGTTGTTACTCTTAGGAGTGGAAGTTTAATAATTTTATCATTATGGCAAAATTATTGAGCTTTCATTTCTTACTTGTTTGAATAGGAAAATAAAAGCATGGCTATGACAATGCATTTAGATGTGGTGAGCGCAGAGGAATCTCTTTTTTCAGGTGCTGTTGAAGAACTTATAGCACCAGGATCAATGGGAGATTTGGGTATAATGCCACGTCACTCACAGTTAATTACAACATTAAAGGCAGGCGAGCTTCGTTATAAAATTAATAATGGGGAAGAGGCTTCTTTATTTGTTGCTGGTGGTGTAATGGAGGTTCAGCCTTCAATCGTTACTATATTGGCTGATACTGCCGTGCGTGCAGAGGATTTGGATCAGCAGGCGGCAAAAGACGCACGAAAACGCGCCGAAGATGCCCTCGAAGGAAAAGATCCGGAAGATATGGATTATGAAACTATTAAAGCCGAGCTTGATGCAGCCAAAGCACAAATTGAAATGATTCATCGAATAGGTAAAACGTTAAAGTAATTCTTTGATTTGGATTGTGGTGTAGATTATTTATAATAATAATTAGTAGATAACTGCAACTTTTTTACGACAGTCTTTTAAATAAAACAGTCTTTTTGTTGGATATATGTTTTAATCAGCCTTATTTTTAAAAATCTGCTGTTCTTGATTTTGATAGTTTTTTTAGTGGAACTGTCCTATTTCTAAGACAAGTGGTGAGTTTTTAGTACTTTTTTTAATTATTTGGCAAAAAAACATACAAATTTGTTGTTTTTCTACCATTTTGTTTTGAATATCGCTGGATTTAAGTCTATACTCCGGTTGCTAATAAACATTTATTATTGTGTGGTCGTTTTTACGAAGGGCTACTTTTAAATTTCACAACTAATTTTATAACTAATTAACGTAGTAAGGATGTAAATATGAAGATTCAACATCAACTCTCTATTGCAACTCTGCTTATGGCGGGCGTATTTGTAACGGGCTGTTCTCAACAACAAGTAGCAGGTGGTTCTCAGCAATCAGCTGGCGGTTCCCAGGTAGCAGGTGGTTCTCAAGCACAAATTGAAGGGGGTTCTCAGCAGGCTTCGTCTCAACAGCAGGTTGACGATAAAGTAGTTGCTCCAGTAGCAACGCCAAGACCAGCACCAGCACCAAGACCAGCTTATACTGCTCCAGCACCTAAGCCTCGTATGGCGGGTAACTGTCATACTCACCCTGCAAATTCTCGCACTAAGTCTGTAAGACATTGTCATCCGAATCCTACAGGTCAGCATCGTTATGCTGGTGGCGGACGTAAACATGTAGGTGGCGGAAATCGTTGGACTCATAACCATCCGGAAGCTCCAGCATGTGCAAAGACTAAGAGACACACGCATAAGTTTAGCAACAAAAATCATCGTCACCAGTACAGCTGTCAGAAGTCTTACAATCGTCCAGCGGCGGCACCAAGAGCACAGCAGCCAAAAGTTGATGTTTATGCATTACAGCGTAAGTTGAAAGCAAAAGGTTACTACAAAGGTCCTATTGATGGAGTAGTTGGTCCTGGTACACGTGGCGCATTGAAGAAATTCATGAACCGTTAATTTAACGATTTTTTTTAAAGGATTATAGAAATATGTACAATAAACAATTTTCAATAGCGGCACTTATAGTGGCTGGCTTATTCGCAACAGGTTGCTCACAGCAAACTGCAGGCGGATCACAGCAATCAGCAGGTGGATCACAGGTCGCAGGTAGCTCTCAGGCTGGATCACAACAACAAGTTGAAGGTGGCTCACAAGTTGCAGGTAGCTCACAAGCTGCTGGTTCTCAACAGGCAGGCTCTCAGCAACAAGTAGAAGATCCAAAGCCAGTAGTAGATAAGCCAGCTGTTGTGGTACGTCCTGCGGTAGTACCTACAAAGCGTGTTGCGGGTAACTGCCATACGCATGCTGCGAATTCTAAGACTAAGTCAATTAGACATTGTCATCCGAATCCTACAGGTGTACATCGTTATGGCGGTCGTAAACACGTAGGTCATAGTGGCGGTAACCGTTGGACTCATACTCACCCAGCAGTTCCAGGGTGTACTAAGTCTGTTCGTCATACGCATAAGTACAAAAATGCTAGACATTCTCACCATTACAGTTGTAAAGGTATGAAGCGTCCTGCTGTCAATAATCAATGGGGTCATACACATGCAGCAATCCCTAATTGTACAAACTCTTACCGTCATAACCACAAGTTTAATGCGAAGAACCATTCGCACCATTACAGTTGTAAAGGTGGCGCACGTCCAACCGCAAGCGGTGGAAAAGTTGATGTATATGCACTACAGCGTAAGTTGAAAGCTAAGGGTTACTACAAAGGACCTATTGATGGTGTTGTAGGTAAAGGTACTCGTAGCGCACTTAAGCGTTTCATGAATCGTTAAGAGCGTTTTTCTTAATGACTAAAGCCTGATTTATCAGGTGTAAAATGGGACTGAGGTTATCTTCAGTCCCATTTTTTTTGTATAGAATATTTGCTATAATATCCATATTATTAATAGCAAATTGGGTATTAAGATCTTGTTTTAAAAAACTTTTATCTGATTTTTAAATTCAAATAGAGTTTTTTAAAAGAAGTAACTTAAGGTTAATAATTTGTTGTTTATGTAGCGTCATAAATAACAGTTTGAATTAATTATTGATGTAATTGTCTGATATAAAAATTAATTGGGTAGAAATAATGTTCGATAAAAATAATTTAGGCTTGGTTTTAAAAACAGTCGTATTGATATTATCATTTATATTTTACTCGTCTTCATCTGCGATGGTGTGGAAGGCTGAAAATACCTGGGATAAAACGTGGGAAAAGCGTTATCAACACTGGGTAAAAAATAATTGGAATGAAGAATTCTTCATGAATGAAAAAAAGCCTATTTATTATAAATGGGCTCATGATTGTGCCGATGCTGTTTATGCTATGCGACTTGTATTCGCCTTTGAAAATAAATTACCTTTTGTGGTTCATAACCCAAGTAAACCAGGCAAAAAAATCACCAATGGAAAAGGAACATGGAATAAATACCCAGAAGCTGTTCGAGTACGAAAGTTTATGGATTATGTAGCGGATATGACCAGTACCCGATCCTTGCGTTATGATACGTTTCCCATTGCTTTAGATGATATAAAACCAGGTGATGTTTATGTGGCGCCGGGTGTACATTCTTATCAAATTGTGAATATTACTGAAACGGGGGTAGCAGAAGTAATGTCATCGACGACACCAAAAGCTCCGCGTTTTTTATCGAGAATTCCTTCCTTTCCTTTTTATGTGCCAGAAGATAATAAAAAATTCAGCGATGGTTATCGGCGTTTTATCCAGCCTCAAAATATGAGAAAGTCTATTAAGCGTCAACCGGGTTACGATATAGAGCAATTTAAAATTGCGGCATCAATAGATCATGATTACGTTAAATTCACCGATATTATTACCAGTGCGCTGGGTAAGCGTAAAGAAAAAATAGATGAAAAAACGCTTCGATTAATGATTGCTATGTGTATGTATGCGAATGATCGCGCAGTCTATGTCTATGATGCGCTTTGGCATTTGCAAAAGATACGTAAAAAGGGTCGGAAGTGTATGACACGCACAGAGTATGATAACTTTTCAACACCGTCACGAGATAGGCGTTTGAAAGCATTTTTCAATGCAGTAAAGAATCACCATGATAAAAACAAAAAATATAAGCATTGGACACAGCCTCAACGCTGGGCAAAAACGCTATTTTCTCCTACTCAACCAAAGCCTGCGGAAACTAAAGAATTAAATGATTTTTGTATGGTACAAATGAGCTTAGGTGAGAAGTATTTCATGCCATTAAGAGACTTACGTCAAAACCTTGCGGCAGGAAAATTAGTTTCAGATCCGCATGCGCCACTAGAATATCGTTGGGGAGCACAAACCTCTCCATTTAAACCAAAGTGCCGTCAATATTAGTTTTTGTGCGTTTGGTCTAGAAATCCATGTCTTCATGGATGATATTGCTTATAATTTGACCAATTCAGTAATAAGCATTTGTAAGACTATTTAAATTTTGACTGATTATTTGATAATGATAATAATTTTAATTAGTGTTTAAAATAGCTCTATTCTTGAATACTAAAATAAATAAGTAATAAATTGAAGAAGTCTTACATGAAATTAATTCCAGTCATTCTCGCAGCGGGGCAAGGTACTCGTATGAATTCCTCATTACCGAAGGTATTGCATTCGGTGGGTGGAAAATCAATGTTACAGCACGTGATTAATAGTTGCCGTTCATTAAATGCGACAAAAATAGTGATTGTGTATGGTCATGGTGGTGATTTAGTACAGGAAGTTATTTCAAGCACAGAGCATAGTGATTTATCTTGGACAGAGCAAAAAGAGCAAAAGGGTACAGGTCATGCTGTTATTCAAGCAAATGAATATTTAGAAGATGATGCGGTGATTATTATTGCGTATGGCGATGTACCGTTGATCCAAACGAAAACGTTAAAAAGGCTGGCAGATCAACTGGCAGGCGATACGGTATTAACGGTATTAACTACCGTACTGAAAAACCCTTTTGGCTACGGTCGAATGATGCGTGATGAAAATAATAAAATAACCAGCATCGTTGAAGAGAAGGACGCAAATGAAGAGCAGCGAAAAATTACCGAAGTAAATAGTGGTTTTATTGCTGCAAAAGGTAAAGATTTAAAACGTTGGTTACAACAACTGAGTCCAGAAAATGCTCAGGCAGAATATTATCTAACAGACTGCGTAGAGCTGGCAGCAAAAGAAGGTGGCAATGTCGAAACGGTTGTGTGTGATGATCCATTTGAAGTTCAAGGTGTTAATAACCGTATCCAGCAAGCGGAGTTAGAACGCGCATATCAGCGACTACAGGCTGAAAAGCTTATGTTGGCAGGTGTTACCTTAATTGATCCAGAGCGTTGTGATATACGCGGTACATTAACCGCAGGGAAAGACGTATTGATTGACATTAATGCGGTTTTTATTGGTGACGTGTCATTGGGTGATAATGTAACTATTGAGCCAAACTGTGTGATTAAAGATTGCCAAATTGCAGATAACGTCACGATAAAATCACACTCTAATCTTGAATTAGCGACCATCGGTAGTGGCTGTGATATAGGGCCTTTTGCAAGGATTCGCCCTGATACGGTTTTAAAATCCAATGCAAAAGTAGGTAATTTTGTTGAGATTAAAAAATCCATTATTGGAGAAGGAAGTAAGGTCAGTCACCTCAGTTATATTGGTGATACGACCATGGGTGATGATGTGAATATTGGTGCGGGTACGATTACCTGTAATTACGATGGTGCTAATAAATTCCAAACGGTGATTGGCAACAGTGTTTTTGTGGGTTCGGATACGCAATTAGTAGCGCCCGTTACCGTGAGTGACGGTGCAACAATAGGTGCAGGTTCAACGATTACAAAAGATACGCCAGAAGATGAATTAACCTTATCACGATCAAAACAAGTCACTATTAAAGGTTGGCAACGACCTATTAAAAACAAAAATAAATAGATAATACTAGGATATAACAATGTGTGGAATAGTCGGAGCAATCGCTCAACGCCCAGTAACTGAAATTTTATTAGAAGGCTTACGACGGTTGGAATACCGTGGGTATGATTCTGCTGGTGTTGCTTTATTAGATGGCGATTCAAAGCTTCATCGTGTACGTGCTTTGGGTAAAGTCGCGGAGCTTGAAAAGAAAATAGAAAATCCGCAAGACATGGGAACAATTGGTATCTCCCATACGCGTTGGGCAACGCATGGAGAGCCTGCCGAGCGCAATGCACATCCTCATATGAGTAATAATCGAGTAGCGGTTGTACACAACGGTATTATTGAAAACTATGAGATTTTACGAGAGAAGTTGCAATCTCAGGGTTATCAGTTCGAATCAGAAACTGATACTGAGGTTATTGTTCATTTAATAGAATCAAATTTACAAGGCGATGTGTCATTGGTTGAGGCGGTAAAGCTATCGCTTAAAGAGCTGGAAGGCGCTTATGCTTTGGGTGTTATTTCAACCGAAAACCCCGAAATTTTGGTGACTGCCCGCCAAGGCAGCCCGCTTGTAATTGGGCTGGGAATTGGTGAAAATTTTATTGCCTCCGATATTCAAGCTGTACTTCCTGTTACCAGTCGTATTATGTATCTAGAAAATGGCGATGTTGCGGTTATAACACGTCAAACTGTTACTATTGAAGATGAGTCGGGTCAGCCGGTAGAACGTGAAATAAGACAGTCAAAAGCCTGTTCGTTAGATTCAGAACTGGGTGAATATCGTCATTACATGCTCAAAGAAATCTATGAGCAACCACAGGTCGTACAAAAAACATTAGATGGGCGTTTAAGTCGTGATACCTTTAAACAAAGTATCGTGTCGAATAATGACCAATTAGATGTAATGGAAGTTTTGGCAAATGTAAAAGAAGTTCAAATTGTAGCCTGTGGAACAAGTTACCATGCCGGTTTAATCGCCCGTTATTGGATGGAAAGCATGACCGATATTCCCTGTCATGTTGAAGTGGCGAGTGAATATCGTTACCGCCGTCAAGCGCCTCGCAAAGACGTTTTGTTTGTTACTTTATCTCAATCGGGTGAAACAGCAGATACGTTAGCGGCATTGGATAAGATCAAAAAATTAGGGTGTTTAGCCACATTAAGTATTTGTAATGTAGCGGAAAGCTCTTTAATTCGCGAATCCGACTTTTCTTTAATGACGATAGCAGGGCCTGAAATTGGTGTGGCTTCAACAAAAGCGTTCACTACACAATTAGTCACCTTGCAAATATTGATTGGTTTGTTGATGCAGGCACGTAATGAAAACCCCGAAAAAGTGGCGGAACTCGTTGCAAACTTGAAAAAACTACCCGCATTGTTAGAGCAAGCACTTGAACATGATAAAGCAATCGAGAAAATGTCCGAGCAGTTTATTGATAAGAACAATGCGTTATTTTTAGGGCGTGGTGATCAATATCCGGTCGCCATGGAAGGAGCGCTTAAATTAAAAGAGATTTCTTATATTCATGCAGAGGCTTATCCTGCGGGCGAATTAAAACATGGTCCGCTGGCATTGGTTGATAGTGAAATGCCAATTGTAGCGGTTGCCCCAAATACCGCATTATTGGAAAAATTAAAATCAAACCTTGAAGAAGTCCGTTCGCGTGGTGGAATGCTGTATTTATTCGCAGATAAAACAGCAGGAATCACCAAACAAGACAATATTCAAATCATAGAGTTGGACCAAGTGCCAGAAAGTCTTGCCCCTATTATCTATACTATTCCACTGCAGCTTCTGTCTTACCATGTTGCTGTATTTAAAGGGACAGACGTAGATAAACCACGAAATTTGGCAAAATCTGTTACGGTTGAGTAATAGGACTTAGTGCAGTATTAAGTTTTTTGTTATTAAAAACGTCATATTTTTAAAAAAACTACTGAAAAGAAAACCAGTTTCTAATATAATCGCGCGCCATAGTAAGTCCTAGTGCTACGCTAGCCTAGTTGGCTTATTTATCCTAATTAGATCAGATGGGTAGATATACTTATGGCAAATGCACTGACTTCAATTGTCGCAGATTGGAAAGATAGATTCACCCCTTTCACTGAATGGATTGGTGAATTAAAAAACGGTACGACCTTAAAGACCGATGCGCTTGCAGGCTTAACCGTTGCACTCGTTTTGGTTCCCCAGTCGATGGCCTATGCCCAACTTGCAGGGTTACCTGCCTACGTTGGTCTGTATGCCTCTTTTCTTCCGGTAATTTTTGCCTCCGTATTTGGGTCGTCTAGGCAGCTTGCTACGGGCCCTGTTGCGATAGTGTCCTTGATGACCGCAGCAGCACTTGAACCCTTGGCTGTTAGCCCAGATGGCTATTTGGCGTATGCCGCAATACTGGCATTTATGGTGGGTATTTTTCAGTTATCCTTAGGTTTGTTGCGCCTTGGTGTTTTGGTTGATTTCTTATCGCACCCCGTTGTTGTTGGCTTTACAAATGCAGCAGCGCTGATTATTGCAAGTTCCCAAGTGGGCAAGATTTTTGGTATTGAGACGCGCAGAGGTGAGCATCATTATGAAACTGTGTGGAATTTAATACAGGATTTAATGCAAACGCATTCAACCACCTTGGTGATGGGTATTTTTTCTATTTTCTTATTGATTTATTTAAGGAAAGCAGCCCCACGTATGCCTAATGTATTGATTACCGTTGTTATTGCTACGTTACTTGCCTTTTTCCTTGGTTATGAAGAAAGAGGCGGAGCTGTTGTAGGTGTTATTCCTAGCGGTTTACCTGGCTTTAAGCTTCCAGATGTTGAATTTTCTCAGGTAATGCATTTGATTGTTTCTGCTCTTGTGATTGGTTTGTTGGGCTTTGTAGAAGCCATTTCTGTTGCCAAAGCAATCGCATCTGAAACGCGCCAACGACTCTCTGCAAATCAGGAGTTGGTAGGGCAGGGTTTAGGTAATCTTGTATCCAGCGTATTTCAGGGTTACCCCGTTTCTGGTTCGTTCTCGCGTTCAGCTGTAAACTTTGCGGCTAATGCTAAAACAGGCTTCGCATCTATTGTGACGGGTATTTTGGTTGCGATTACGTTACTGTTTTTAACCCCATTACTTCATCATTTACCTCAAGCAACATTGGCAGCGGTTATTATGGTTGCGGTCTTTAACTTGATTAAAATCGAGCCCATTAAGCACGCTTGGAAAGTGCATCGGCATGATGGATTTGTTGCAATTGTCGTATTCTTGACGACCTTGTTCTTTGCGCCACATTTGGAAAAAGGCATTATGATTGGCGTATTGTTGTCATTAGGTCTTTTCCTCTATCGTACAATGACACCGCATTTTATAGAAGTTGCTCGTCATGAAGATGGCACATTGCGTAATGCTGAATTATTTAGTTTGAAAACGAGTGATACTGTCTCGGTGTTTCGTTATGAAGGTGATTTGTACTTCGCGAATGCGGGGTATTTGGAAGGTAAGGTGCTTAATAGTATTGCGGCCAAACCAGAATTAAAAGTGATGATTTTAGACTTTGAATCGGTTGATCTCGTTGACTCAACGGGAGAAGAAACGTTAGGACGAATCGCCGAACGACTTGAAGCTGCTGGCGTTGAGTTATATATCGCCCGTGCTAAAAAATCGATGCGTGATGCATTTACGCGTTCTGGCTTGATGACTAAGATAGGAGAAGATCGCTTCTTCCGTGAGCGTACTCAGGCCTCTCGTTATGCCAAAGAGAAGTTTGGTGATGAGATTGATATTGAGTTTTTATTAAAACCTATACACGTTTAAGTTTGCTTAGACGTATTTACTAAAAGACCTCTGCATGAGGTCTTTTTTTTGTGTTAGATTATAAACGTCCCTACTAATTGGCATTACGCATGAGTATTACAATATTATATTTTGCAAGTTTAAGAGAGCAAATAGGTCGTGGGAGTGATGCGATAGCCATAGATAAAACAACAATCACCGTTATGGATGCATGGAAGCAAGCAACAGGCTTACAAGCGTTATCAGATGATCTTTTAATAGCGGTTAATCAAGAATACACTTCTGCGGATGCGCTCCTTAAAGACGGGGATGAAGTCGCATTTTTCCCGCCAGTAACCGGGGGCTAGTCGTGTCTAGCCAATCAAATATTCCTCGTGAGATCAAAATAATTGAATCAATATTTGACCCTTTTCTATTACAAAAAAAATATCAAGAAACAAGCCTAAAAGATCGAACAGACTACGGAGCGATGGCAAGTTTTGTCGGAAATATGCGCGACTTTAATGAAGGCGATGATGTTTCGATGATGGAGCTAGAACATTACCCTGCCATGACTGAAAAAAAACTTAATGATATTGTTGATCAAGCCTGTGAACAATGGTCGATTCAAAATACACTCATTATTCATCGGGTCGGTAAAATTTTTCCAGGAGAGCCTATTATGATGGTTGCTGTTTGGTCTGCTCATCGTGCCGCTGCATTTGATGCGTGTCGATTTTTGATGGAAGAATTAAAACACCGTGCGCCGTTTTGGAAGAAGGAACAACTGGTAGCAGGTGGTAACCGTTGGGTGGACAAGAATACGGATGGTTATAGCTAATCGCTAATAATAAAATAAGAAGATAAGAAGAATAATCAATCAACAGACCAGTCGCCTGATTTCCCCCCACTTTTTTTCAATAAGCGAACATTCTCAATCACCATGCCTCGATCAATCGCTTTACACATATCGTAAATTGTTAGTAGCGCGACTTGGGTTGCGTTCAATGCTTCCATTTCCACGCCTGTTTTGCCGCTAGTGGCAACCGTCGCTTGGCATGTTATCGCCGGTGGCTTATCTTGCGTGTGTAG
Organism: uncultured Cocleimonas sp.; assembly: GCA_964569685.1. Classification (GTDB taxonomy): domain Bacteria; phylum Pseudomonadota; class Gammaproteobacteria; order Thiotrichales; family Thiotrichaceae; genus Cocleimonas. The sequence goes on from CAZMWD010000026.1 coordinate 10,975, forward strand.
TTCAATTTCAACGTGTGTTAGCGCGAGAGGATGGCAAAGTGGGATTAAGTCCGGTGTCTTTTTTGCTGCCATAATACCTGCAATACGAGCAATTCCAAGCACATCCCCTTTTTTATTATCACCTTCAATAATGCGTTGCAGGGTTTCGGTTTGCATCATTATACGACCTTCGGTAACGGCGACTCGTTTGGTAATATCTTTGCTGCCGACATCAACCATATGTGCCTCACCTTGTTGATTGAAATGAGTAAGTTTATTATTTGATTGAGTCATTTTATGTCTCTGTTGGTTTTGTATTTGTAGTTGGTATCAGCATCTTATAATACGTGGGGTATATGAGAATCTCACCCTTTTTATTCTACCGTAGTGCAGTAGGAGTACGTGGCATCTATCTATTACCCAAATCCACACTTAGAAAAATGAATATTGCACAAGTCTTTGACGACTCACTACGTTCGTTCTAATAATCGAGTTATCCATTTCAAAAAAACTGAAATGGTAAGCTCGCTAAATTTCACAGCAGATCCAAAAAATACCCGCTTGCGCTAAAGCATAATTGAGTGCAGTGGCGCTCACTAAACCTACGGGTGAAGCTAAGATTTTTTGAATATACTGTGAAACCAAATACTTGCACTCTATTTCATCCTTCTAAGTGTGGATTTGGGTATTATTCTTTTGCCTAAAGTGGACAGGGGCAATAGCATTAGGTAAATTCGTTTATACTCTTTCGCACATAAGGTATCAAAGAATCATGTTCAACTTATTAGCATCTACCTGTGTATTGTGTGATGCCGTTGTAACAGGAAAAAACTCCTTATGTGAAGGTTGTCATAATGACTTGCCGTGGATGGAGCAATTTTGTCGCCATTGTGGAATCGCGTTACTAAGCAATGTGGATAAATCTTCAATCACAAACGAAGGCATTGATATTTGTGGCGCATGTCAAACTAAACCACCGCATGTCGATTACACCCTAAGTGCATTGCGTTATTTGTCTCCTGTTGATTACTTGATAACAGAACTTAAGTTTAATCATAAGCTTACATCCGCGTTGATCTTGTCGGATTTATTCATTCAGTATTTAGATAAACAGCGAGATCAAATAGTGTTTAATGAAATGCCTGATTTAATAATTCCTGTTCCTTTATATAAAAAGCGTCTGCGCGAACGTGGTTTTAATCAGGCACTTGAAGTAGCACGGCCCATTGCCAAAGCGTTTTCTATTCCTTTATGCAACAATACAGTGGTTCGCATTAAGAATACGCCACCTCAAACAAAATTAACGGCAGTTGAGCGCAGTAAAAATATTCGTAATAGCTTCAGGCTAGGTAACCTTAAAAAATTATCGGAAGTATCGCACATTGTTATCCTAGATGATGTGGTGACCACTGGGGCGACCTGCAATGAGCTGGCAAAATTGTTAAAAGAAGAAGGCGTTAAAACAGTGGGTGTATGGTCAATCGCAAGAGCTTGATGTTTAACCTAGATCCTGCAAGTGATCACACACATATAGCATTTATGCCCTGTGGGTACAAGATGTTGATTCGCATAGCGATATTTTATTTTTCGGGAATATCAATAAGTATTCCACTCAAATAAAATTCACTCTACAAATCAATAATATGCACTATATATGCATGTTCACTTGCAGGATCTAGGTTTAAGATTAAGAGAGAGTAATTATATGATTCGTAGCATGACAGCATTTGCACGTAGCGACAAAACTGATCAAAACCATGATGTGGATACGGGTACGATTAGCTGGGAAATCCGAACGGTAAACCATCGCTATTTGGATATGACGTTGCATTTGCCAGAAGGTTTTCAAACGTTAGAGAATAAATTTAAAAGTGCAATTTCGGATAAATTAAAGCGCGGTAAATTAGATGCAAAATTACATTATCAATTAGCCAATAAAGATAATGATGCTATTTTGTTAAATGAATCCCGTGTTAATGCGCTATTACTTGCTCATAAACAATTGGAAGCTTTATCAAAAAAAGAGTTACCGTTAACGACTATTGATATTTTGCAATGGAAAGGTGTGGTTGAGCAAGCACCTTTAGCATTAGAACTACTTTATAAGCCCGCACAAAAGTGTTTGAACCAAGTGCTTGATGATTTATTAGCAAGCCGTGAAAACGAGGGCAAGCGTTTATTAACCTTTATTCTACAACGCTGTGATGAAATTAAAATCATTGTAAAAAATGTACGTGCTCGCCGAAAGCAAGTGGTTGAAGCCTTGCGTGATAAAGTCATTAAGCGAATAGATGATTTAAAGTTTGATGATGTTGATAACAT
>CAZMWD010000027.1:0-13251 GCA_964569685.1 uncultured Cocleimonas sp.
TGTTTTAGTCGCGTTTAAAAGACTCTAAAAAATAATAAGATGCAAAAATAATGAGGTATTCTCCAATTGCGGGATTATTATGTGAACTATTTTTTATTTTCATTGCTTTTTTACAATGTCGATATCTTTTAGTACATAATTGAACGGCTCTTATTCTAAATTTTTTTAAATCAATATTGTTATCTGATGTAATTTTGATTTGAAGTCGTGATTTATTTTCAAAACCCACTTCTGGATTAAGTGGTTCTAATTTTGCAGAACACACTTGATATGCTTAATGTTGTAAATAATATTATTATTATTTTCCATATATTTTTTCGATAGTACATTTCTAAATTCCTTTTTAAATTTCAATTAATCACCTATAGTGAGGACATAAGTAATCTTTATCATTCTATATGCAAACTATTGCATAATCAATAATTTATATGGCCACCTACAGAACTAATATGACTATAAAACTACTCAAAGTAATATTCATTTCTTTATTGATCACTCTTTCCTCATTTTTTGTACATGACATAAGTGAAAAGCCCTACATTATTGAAGATTGTGAAGTAACAGGTATACAAAACTGTTCAATACGCATTATTACAGCGGGCTTTCCAAAACCTTTTTTATTTGATAACCCAAATATTGCGGGGAGAAGTTATCTTTCGTTAAATGATAATTTTGAATTTAATGCATTTCTTTATAATTGGTTCTTTTTTGTAATTATTGTGTTTTTAATTTTCTTTATAAAACAATACAGAATAGTTACGTACTTAGTAAAACTTTTTTTGTTAAGCTTGATATTGACTCTAGCATCCTGCCAATATCAGAGACCTAGCAAAGAGATTCCAAATACTTATTTTGATTGCAACACTCCGCATTGTACTATTAGAGTATTATCCGGTGGATTTCCTTTGCCTTATATATTTGATGTTCCTTCAATCAGTATAAGAAATAGTCTATCAATAGAGGATGATTGGTATCTGAAGCCTTTTTTAATTAATTTTACTTTTTTCTTTTTATTATTAATTTTGATACTTTTCATCTCTAAAATAATTAAAAAAATACTTCGAAACTTTGACTAGGTTTTTGATGATTAAAAGAATGGAAAAACCATGAAGAAGTAGCTGTCTACCTATTAAACGTATTTGCTAAAGGTTCTGGCTTAGATGGTCTAGAATAAAGAGTTAAACAGTCTGATTCACAAATGGTACTTTTTCTCTTTATGATTTATTTTAAAGTACCCCCCTTTTTTGGCACTTTTATACAAAGAACGGTTGGGCTTGATGCTTGTATTTATGCTTTTGCGTCGCAGACACATAACAGTGTATTAAGAAGGTCTGTGACCTTTTAATATATTATCAGGTTTCAAACCTTTGTTTTTCGAGGTATTTAAAGACTCCTCATAAGTAGCTTATTTTTAATACAATAAACTCTTTTCATCAATTATTCTTCTCGATTATCAGGAGCTAAACCTATTTAATTGTTTCCTTTTTATATTCTTTTTAATTAACTAGATAATAGGTGATCATAGCAATATTAAATAATGAATAAAGCACCGAACTATTAAATAGTCGGTGCTCTATAGTAGTGCTTTTTTATTCGTTATTTTGAACGAGTAAATTTAACGATTAAATATTTAACCAGTAGTATCAATATTCTTCATTAATCCAAAGCTTTTAACAAACGGTCCTGCCATTTTTGGATTTTTCATCATTGCGCCGTAATCACCCGATTTGAATTTCAGTTTACCGCTTGCATACGCCATACCTAATCCAGCCATTCCCATACCTTTCTTGACCCATTTATGCCAATCTTTCGGGTTTGCGCGCATATCCCAATCAGGGGTTTCTCCATTGTAGTCACCAGCACTAATACACTCGCCATTTTCTACAACAAACACACCGCGTGGGTCTTCTTCATCTTTAAAACCACAAGTAATAACAGAATTAAAACCAATCTCTGCAAGTTTATCTTTTACTCCAGGGTCATTATTCCATTCAGTTCTTAGATCTTCCATCCAATCTCCAGTAAATAATTCAGGCATTTTTATCTCCAATAGCGTTAAGGGGGACTCTAATCTTAATTTTAATTGTTGCGTTTAGATTGATTAGAGCTGATTTGATTCTAGGACATCTCTATCAATTAGGCAATCTTCTGGTAATTTTTACAATGAAATCACCTAATTATGCTAAAGAAATATTCTTCTTTTCAAAAAAATGTATAAGTTTTGATCAAAATTTCATTGATTTTCATCATCTCCTAATTTGAATTAAGTTTTAATAATGAATACCTTGTTGTTTAAGTCAAAATAAGGCAGTCTTGAAATTTGATTTTTATCAAAAATGGTTTTCATCAAATTTTAATCACAGGAGATAGATATGCCACTTGGACTTATTATTGCTATTTTGTGTTCGATAGCAGCCCTCGCTTACGGGTATTATTCAATACGATGGGTCATGAAAAAACCCGAAGGTAGTGACAAGATGCTTGAGATTGCGAAAGCGATTCAAGAAGGATCAAGCGCTTATTTTAAACGCCAGTATGGAGCAATCGCTGTCGTTGGTGTTGTGCTATTAATTGCTATCTTTATCTTTTTAGATACGATGACGGCCATTGGTTTTGCCATTGGCGCACTGTTATCAGGCGTTGCAGGTTTTATTGGCATGTACGTGTCTGTTCGAGCCAATGTGCGTACCGCCGAAGCGGCTAAAGAAGGACTTAACCCTGCGATGCAAGTAGCATTTCGTAGTGGTGCTATAACAGGATTACTGGTTGTAGGTCTGGGTTTATTAGGCGTAACCCTGTTTCTTTATATCATGGGTGCTACGACAGAAGCAGGTAAGGATCTTAGCCTTGCACCCTTGATAGGGCTTGCATTTGGTGGCTCTTTAATCTCTATATTTGCGCGTTTAGGTGGTGGTATTTTCACCAAAGGTGCTGATGTTGGTGCTGACTTAGTCGGTAAAATTGAATTAGGAATTCCTGAAGATGACCCCCGTAACCCCGCCGTTATCGCCGATAACGTCGGCGATAACGTAGGTGACTGTGCCGGCATGGCGGCTGACTTGTTTGAAACGTATGCCGTCACCATTATTGCTACCATGATGCTCGGTGCATTTATGTTTGGCGTAGGTAGTGAAGCACTTATTTATCCACTGGTACTCGGTGCGGTTTCTATCATTGCTTCTATCATAGGTACGTTCTTTGTATCTGTAGGTGCAGATAAAAATGTCATGAAAGGTTTGTATCGTGGCTTGATTGTTTCTGCCGTATTAGCGGCGGTATTTTTCTACCCTGTAACAATGTGGTTAATGGATGGTGTTACCTCAAAAGAAGGTGAATTTTTAAGTGGTATGTCTATTTACCTCAGTGCACTAGTCGGTTTAGTAGTAACCGCATTGCTAGTGGTAGTGACTGATTATTATACGTCTACCTCGTTTTCTCCTGTAAAGAAGTTAGCAGAAGCATCGACGACAGGTCATGGCACAAACGTTATTGCAGGTCTTGCTCTTTCTATGCGCTCAACAGCCATACCGTTATTAATTATCTGTTTAGGCATTGGGGTATCACACCACTTTGCGGGATTATACGGCATTGCCATCGCAGCAACGGCGATGCTATCTATGACCGGTATTATTGTCGCAATGGATGCATTTGGACCGGTAACAGATAATGCGGGTGGTATTGCAGAAATGGCAAATTTACCCGAAGAAATACGTGAAATCACCGATGCCTTAGATGCAGTAGGAAACACAACTAAAGCAGTCACCAAAGGTTATGCGATTGGCTCTGCGGCATTAGCGGCATTAGTATTATTTGCAGACTTTACGCATGGATTAGCCGCAAGTGATAACCCCGCGTTGCATAATTTAACCTTTGATCTATCGAATCACATGGTCATTATCGGCTTGTTTATCGGCGGTATGATTCCTTATCTGTTTGGTGCAATGGCGATGGAGGCAGTGGGTCGTGCGGCAGGTTCTGTGGTGATTGAAGTACGTCGCCAATTTAAAGAAATGCCAGGCATAATGGATTACAGCCAAAAGCCTGACTATTCTCGTACGGTGGATTTATTAACTAAATCGGCAATAAAGGAAATGATTATTCCTTCCATGTTGCCCATTTTTATCCCCTTGATTGTAGGGCTAACATTAGGTGCTCAAGCATTAGGTGGCTTATTGCTCGGTACAATTATCACCGGTTTATTTGTTGCTGTTTCTATGACGACCGGCGGTGGTGCTTGGGATAACGCGAAGAAATACATCGAGGATGGTCATTTTGGTGGCAAAGGTTCAGATGCACACAAAGCAGCTATCACTGGCGATACCGTAGGCGACCCATATAAAGATACGGCAGGCCCTGCGATTAACCCGTTAATTAAGATTATCAACATTGTTGCATTATTGATGATTCCTATCATGTAAAAACCCGATGCAAAAGACATCATTTATTACGACAAAAAGCTCTCTTATCGTAATGCATTGACATACCAGTTGGTATGTATGATTATCCCAGTATGAAAACACCTATCGCAAGATTTGCTTACATACTGGGATTTTTTATTTTAGGGCTAAGCACCTTTCTAATAGTTGATACCAGCATTGCTGACAACACTACTGACAAAGCCGAAGCAACAAATACGACGAAAGAAGAACCTCTTCTCGTCACTGTTCGCCCTCTATCTGAACTTCTCATAAAAAATCAAAACAGCGCGCCGGCTAATATTATTAGCTTAAACCACCCAACAGTGAGTGCCGAAATAACAGGTCGTATCACGGCAATAAAAACCGAAACAGGCGCAAATATAAAAAAAGGACAGGTACTCGCTTCTATTGATTGCCGTTCCTATCAGCTTGCAGAAAGGCAAGCGCAAGCGGCGGTTAACGTCGCCAAAACACAATTTAATTTGGTTAAAAAACAATTTGCGCGTAATCGAACCTTGCTTCGACAAGGCACAATACCACGTGAAATGTTTGATCAAGCAGAAGCGAATAAACAAACCACACTTGCCGATATAGAACTAAAAAACATTTCCAATGAAATTGCAAAATTAGAAGTCAGTCGTTGTCAGATTCGCGCCCCTTTTGCAGGGCAAATTACGCAACGTATTGTTCAAGAAGGGCAGTTAGTAAGCGCTGGAACAGCGCTATTTAAATTATTACAAACGGGTAAATTAGAAATTACGGCAGAGCTTTCACCGGATGAAATTAAACATATTAAAGATTCTCCATTACTTGAATTTGTCAGTGGAGATAAACACGCTACAGTATCGTTGCGCAGTATTATAAATACCATTGACGAAACCACACGCACGCAAGAAGTGCGTTTGTCTTTACCTAGAGGCTCTAAGCTCGCGTCAGGTTTAAGTGGGCGTTTAGAATGGAGTAGCAAACAATCGAAACTGCCTGCTGAATATATTTTACGCCGTGGTGACAGCTTAGGTGTGATGCTTGCTTTACTCAAAAAAGATAAAAGCGCAAAACAAGGCACAGCCAAGTTTCATAGACTTCCCAATGCACGTGAAGGACAACCCGCTTATATTGATTTATCCAAGACCGCACTGATTATCGACCAAAACCGTTATCGGGTTAAAGATAGCCAAATAGTTAATTGGGAATAGGTATTAAGGAGACCCTGAATAAAAGTCATGTACGCGCGATTCATTCAAAACCATGTGCTTGCCAACCTAACGTTCGTACTGGTGCTGGTTATCGGCTTTCTTTCTTATCAGCAGATGCCACGTCAGCAAGATCCGACGATTAATTTTAATTGGATTACGATTATCTCTATCCTGCCCGGTGCATCCGCATCGGATGTTGAAACGCGGGTTACCGACGTTCTCGAAGGTGCCATCAAAGGCATTCCTGATATGCGTTTTGTATCCAGTAACAGCCGTGAAAATACCTCCAGTATTCTGGTGCGTTTTGAAGATATGGATGAGCGTACCTATGATAAACGTCTCAGTGATTTACGGCGTGAGTTAGAAGGCGTACAAGACGAATTACCAGAAGAAGCGGAAGATACCGTTATTGTCGAAATCACGACGGGCAACGCATTTCCAGCAGCATTAATTGCGGTCACAGGGGTTGCAGATGATGAACAATTACGCAAGCGCGCCCAACTAGCAGAAGATGCGATAGAGCAGATGTCGGGCGTTGATCGTATTGATACGGTTGCCTTAGATAATCCCGAATTATCCATTAGCTTTTATCCCGAAGCATTAGAAAGTTTGCATCTTACGCCGGGGCAATTAGCCGATTCAATCACGCTTTGGTTTCAAGATATTTCTGCTGGTACGGTCAATATTGGTAATCAAAGTTGGTTGGTGCGCATTGTTGGCAAAGACAGTAACCCAACCACTGTCGCACAATTACCCATTTCCGGTTTAAGTGGCGAAGTGCCGTTATCACGTATCGCCAGAGTAGAGCGCTCCCGCGAAAAATCATCTCAAAAAGCCAGTTTTAATGGCAAGCCTGCTATTTTATTATCGGTGCTAAAACAAGACAATACCAATATTATTCAACTCGTCGAAACGTTAAACACTTGGGTTGATGAACAAAACAAAATCATCGCTCACACAGGCATTGAGCTACACATGGTAGATGATCAAACCTTGCCGACCAAAAAAGCCATTAACATTATGCAGAGCAATGCATTGATTGGTTTATTCTTGGTATTGTTAGTTGCTTGGTTATTTTTGGGGACACATATTTCGCTACTTACTGCGATTGGTATTCCGTTTATTTTAGCAGGCACTTTTTGGATTTTAGCGTCCCTCGGAGAGACGTTAAACATCACCGTATTATTGGGAGTCGTGATTGTTTTAGGCATGCTAGTAGATGATGCAGTGGTAGTGGTAGAAGCCATTTATTATCGAATGCAACGTGGCATGGGTTCGTTACAAGCAGCGCAAGAAGCAATGAAAGAAGTGGCAATGCCCGTCACTACGGCTGTCTTAACCACCATTGCAGCCTTTTTACCTTTAATGTTACTGCCCGGTATTGTCGGTAAATTTATGATGGTGATCCCGATGGTAATCACCATTGCATTAGCCATCAGTCTAGTCGAGGCATTTTGGATGTTGCCCGCGCATATTCATGCCAGTAAACTTAACTTTAAAAAACGTTCTCGTATTCAACGGTCACGTGAATCGGTGATTCATTGGATACAATTAAAGTATTCCAAATTACTTATCCGCGCCTTACGTTGGCCAAAAATGACCCTAAGCGTTATCGTGCTGTCATTTATGACGGCAATCGGTACACTCGCTGCAGGGATGATTAAAGTCGATTTCTTTGCTGCTGACACCTTGCGTATTTTTTATATTAATGTGGAAATGCCTGCATCAACACGGCTAGAAGAAACCTTACGCATCACGCTTAAGGTTGAAGAACAAGTTAAAAAACACCTCCAAGAAAATGATGCACGCGCCGTTGCCTCTTATTCCGGCTTGATGTTCACCGAAACCGAACCGCTTTATGGTGATCAATACGGACAAATTGTAGTCAGCTTATTGCCTCGACAATCAAACACACGTAGCGTAGAAGCCATCGTAAAAGCGATGCGAAAAGATGTGACATCGGTGATTGGCGCGAACAATATATCGTTTATGGTACTCTCATCGGGGCCACCTGCGAGCAAACCCATTAGCGTTAAAGTACGTGGCGATGATTATGCAGAAATCAAATCTGCCAGTGATACCTTGCGGGGCATTTTAGAAAACATCAATGGTATTAAAGACATAAACGATGATGCATCTCGTGGGCGCATGGAACTCACCTTGCGAATGAACCATGATGCTATTCGCCGCGCTGGCATTAGCCCGATAGATATTACCCGCACGATACGTTTGCTAACAGATGGTGAAATCGTGGCAGAAATGCAAGACAATGGCGAAAAACTTCGCATTCGTGTGAAAGCTGATCGGAATCAAGACAGTGGTAAAAAATCACAAGATATTGGTGCATTATTAAATTTCAGAATGCCCACGTCCAGTGGCGCAAGTATTCCTTTAAATCAATTAGTAACCCAAACACGCAATGTATCGTTGGGCAATATTCGCCATTATAATTTCCGCAGGGCAATTACCTTAGAAGCAGATATTCACAAACTAGAACAACAAGAAGACTTTGTTGCTTGCCGTTTAAAACCTGCTTTATATGCAATCAATCAGGATTGGGGAGAAAAACGCGACTATGCAAAATGCCAATTAGATACTGTTACTGCTAACAAAATAATGCTCGAAAAATGGCAAAAATACCGCAAAGAGTTTCCTAATATTGATTTGAATTTTTCAGGTCAGCTCGATGATATTCAAGAAAGTATTGATGCAATGGGTAAGCTATTTATTATTGGTATTGGTTTGATGTACTTAATTTTGGGTACGCAATTCCGTAGTTATTTTCAACCCATCATTATTTTGGCAACCGTTCCTTTGGCATTTACGGGCGTTATTATTGGTTTATTGGTTACACAAAACCCACTGAGTTTGTATACGATGTATGGCATTGTCGCACTTGCGGGCATCGCCGTTAACGCCGCTATTGTGCTTATTTCTGCCGCCAACGACCGCCTAAGAAAGGGTATGAGCGCAGTTCACGCCACTATTTACGCCGCACGCCGCCGCGTTATTCCCATTATTATCACTACTTTAACGACTATCGCGGGTTTATTTTCACTAGCGGCAGGGCTTGGTGGGCAGTCACTCATTTGGGGGCCTGTCGCAACCTCTATCGTATGGGGCGTTGGTTTTTCTTCTGTATTAACCTTATTTGCTATTCCGACGATTTATCTTGCGGGAATGCGTAGAAAGGAACGTAAGATATTAAAAAAGCAGAGTACCCAGATTTAGCTTGACCTACACGTATTCTACGTGTTACAAATAAATACGTGCAAATATGACTGAAGAATACTATGAAACAAAACATCACGCTATCTCTTGAAAAAGACGTTATTCATCACGCAAAAGTTTTAGCGGCAAAAAAGTCTACTTCTATTAGTGCTTTGCTAGCACGCGAATTAATTCGTATTGTGAAACAAGACAAGCAATATAAACAAGCAAGACTTGATGCACTAGCAGACTTAGAACAAGGTTTTGAATTAGGTGGAAAACCTGCTAATAGGGAATCTCTTTATGAGCGATAAGTTTTTTGTGGATACCAATATTCTTATTTACGCATACGATACCCAAGCAGGAAATAAACACGACCGTTGTAAAAACATAATCCGTACATTGTGGAATGAAGGAAATGGTGTCATTAGTACCCAAGTGATGCAAGAATTTTACGTTAATGTGACTCGAAAGATACCCAAGCCTTTATCATTAGAACAAGCGAGAGGTATATTAAACCAGTACGAAACGTGGCAAGTAGAAACTGTCGAACCACCATTAATAAACTTTGCCTCAAAAATACAAGAAAGAAACCAGTTATCATTTTGGGATTCACTCATCATGGCAACTGCCATTCAAGGCAATGTGAAAGTACTTTATAGCGAAGACTTAAACGCTGGACAGATAATAGAAGGAATTCAAGTTGTTAATCCTATTCTTCAACATTAATCCACATTCAAATATTATCTATAAGAACCTCTATAAATAGCCGATGAATTTATTTCACCACCGTCAAACCCAAAGAAACCCAGCTTTGCATTCCGCCTCGGTAATATTTAATTTTTGATGCAGGATAACCCATATTCAATAGCTTTTTAATTGCCGTGGGTGATTGCCCGCACCAGTTGCCGTTGCAATACATCACTAAGGTTTTAGCATTATTAAAACTAAATGTTTCGCCCGATTGAACATCAAAGCTATCTTCCATAACTTCTAACGTCGATTCACTGTCTTTAAATTTAGTGAAGGGGATATTGACTGCTCCTGGAATCATGCCGCTCAGTTTTACCCACGCTGGCGTACGGGAATCTATAATGATGATTGAATCATCGCCATCCGACATTGCTTTTATATAATCAATAATTTCGCGCTCACCAATGGTATCCACTTTATGTGGTTCAAATGGGTGCATCGCTTGAATTTTGCCACGGGTCGTTTTACGAAAAAATTCAACGATTTCATTTTTCTTATCTTGCTCGCGCATGATTTTAACTACTTTTCCGTCATGCTTCACATCAATGCTCTGCAAGCCGTGTTTAATCATAACGTGCTTGCTTTCTTTTTCTTCTGCACTGATTTGCAAGGGTAAGAGCAAGCTAAGTAGCAGTACAGATAGTAATGATGAAACTTTCATAGTTATGGTTCCTTATCGTAAATTAAAAACACTGTAATCTATTTTTAATAGGGTTGCCAATAAATCACATTTAACCCATTTGCATATCCCATTTTGTTGCTAGCTCTGGTAAAGTACGCGCCTAAATATCGTATTTTAGATAAAGGATAAGGGGAAAAAATAAATGCCAATCAAATTGGGTATACCTCGCGAAACTGCCGAAGGCGAACGCCGTGTAGCAATAGATGCTACTGTCATCGCGCGTCTTAGCAAGTTAGGCGTAAAAGTACTGGTAGAAACCGGTGCAGGCGCAGCTGCCATGATTTCGGATGATCAATTCAAAGGCGCGACGATTGTTGAAAGTGCTAAAGAACTGTGCCGACAATCTAACGTTATCTGGCGTATTCAACCTCCTACTGCCGATGAAATAACGATGATGAACCCCGGTTCGGTATTGATGGGTACATTATTACCACACAATAATATCGCGATGCTTAAAGCACTCCAAGATAATAAAATCACCAGTTTTGCAATGGAATTAATTCCCCGCATCTCACGTGCGCAGTCGATGGACGTATTATCATCCCAAGCAGCGATTGCAGGTTATAAAGCCGCCATTATGGGTGCTGATCTTGCACCACGTTTCTTCCCAATGTTGACCACCGCAGCAGGCACTATTCGCCCATCTAAAGTTATTGTGATTGGCGTAGGTGTGGCGGGTTTACAAGCCATTGCCACAGCAAAACGTTTAGGCGCAATTGTAGAAGCATACGATGTTCGCCCAGAAACAAAAGAACAAATAGAATCACTCGGTGCAAAAGCGATTGAGCTTTCAATCTCTGCCGTAGGCGATGGTGGTTACGCACGAGAACTAAGCGCAGAAGAGCGCGAACAACAGCAAAATGAATTGGCAGATATAATTGCAAATGCCGATGTGTTAATTACTACTGCCGCAGTACCGGGTCGCCCAGCACCTAAAATCATTCCTGAGTCCACTGTCGAAAAAATGAAACAAGGCGCAGTCATTATTGATCTTGCGGCAGAAGGTGGCGGCAACTGTACGTTAACGAAAGCAGGAGAAACCATTAATTTCACAGGCCCTTCTGGTAATCAAATTGTGATTCATGCGCCGTTGGATGTTGCTAGCCAAGTGCCGGTTCATGCCAGCGAAATGTACGCTAAAAACTTGATGAACTTTATGTTGCCAATGCTGGATGATAACGGCGATTACGAACCTGATTTTGGTGATGAAGTGATCATTGGTTCATTGCTCACCAAAGATAGCGAAGTGATGCACGAAGGCACGATTGAATTACTAAACAAAACACTAGGGGAAAAATAATGGAAGGCTTTGTCGCACTTTATATTTTTATGCTTGCAGCGGTAACAGGTTACGAACTTATTTCAAAAGTCCCTGTTATTTTACATACACCATTAATGTCGGGTTCTAACTTTATCCACGGTATTGTATTGGTCGGCGCAATGGTGGTAATGGGTCATGCAGAAACCACGCTAGAAACCGTTGTTGGGTTTATCGCCGTTTTATTAGGCGCAGGTAATGCCGTGGGCGGTTATGTAGTAACCGAACGCATGTTAGAAATGTTTAAACCCAGCGATAAAAACATCGAAAGTAGCAAGAATAAGGGAGGTCACTAATCATGAATATGGATTTAGTGATTCAAATTGTCTACTTCATAGGCGCATTTCTATTTATTCTTGGCTTAAAACAGATGGGTTCACCGATGACAGCACGTCGCGGTATCGTTTGGGCAGGCATCGGTATGTTGATGGCTACATTAATCACCTATTTCCACTCCGACATTAATGATAACTATGTTTGGATAACCGTAGCAATCGCCATTGGTGGTGGCATTGCTTATATCAGCGGTAAAAAAGTGGCAATGACCGATATGCCACAAATGATAGCGCTCTACAATGGTATGGGTGGTGGTTCCGCGGCAGCTATTGCGGCAGTCGTGTTAATCCAGCAAAAAGAAATGGGAATGATTGTACAAACGCTTGCCGTACTAGGCGCATTGATTGGTACAGTCGCATTTTCTGGCTCTTTAGTTGCCTATGCAAAGTTACAAGGTCTTATGCGTGGCGTAATACGTTTCCCGATGCAACAATGGGTGAATGCACTGGTATTTGTTATTGTAGTAACACTTGGTTTAGCGATTATCCTCAGTGGCAATCAATATTCGATGACCACACTAACGATGTTCTTTTTACTCGCATTACTCTTTGGTGTAATGATGACCGTACCCATTGGTGGCGCAGATATGCCCGTGGTTATATCGCTGTTCAATGCCCTTACAGGTTTGGCAGTCGGCTTTGAAGGTTACGTGTTAGAAAACCCAGCAATGATGATTGCAGGTATTGTCGTAGGTTCTGCTGGCACATTGCTAACGCAACTAATGGCAAAAGCAATGAACCGCCCAATCTCCAATGTATTGTTCAGTAACTTTGGCGATGGTGGTGATGGCGAAGCCGAAGCTGCTTCCGGCAGTATGAAAGAAATTGATTCAACCGACGTTGCAGTGATGATGGCATTTGCAGAAAAAGTGGTGATTATCCCCGGTTACGGAATGGCGGTTGCACAAGCCCAACATAAAGTATGGGAAATGACCAAACAGCTTCAAGGTCGTGGCGTGACGGTTAAATTTGCGATTCACCCTGTGGCAGGTCGTATGCCCGGTCACATGAACGTATTACTGGCAGAAGCAGGCGTACCGTACGATATTATTTATGATCTGGATGAAATCAACGAAGAATTCCCAACAACCGATGTAGTATTGGTGATTGGCGCAAACGATGTTGTAAACCCTGCGGCAAGAACAGATAAAAACAGCCCAATCTACGGAATGCCAATTCTAAATGCCGATTATGCAAAGAATGTCATTGTAGTCAAACGGGGTAAAGGAACAGGCTTCTCTGGTATAGAAAACCATCTGTTCTTTGCTGATAATACCCGTATGTTATACGGCGATGGTCAAGACGTAGCAAGTGACCTTGTTACGGATTTAAAAGAGTT
>CAZMWD010000028.1:0-5126 GCA_964569685.1 uncultured Cocleimonas sp.
CACAGTTAAATCGTAACCCAACCGATGTTGAATTAATGATGTTTGCACAGGCGAATTCAGAACATTGTCGTCATAAAATATTTAATGCCGATTGGGTGATTGATGGCGAAAAACAAGATAAAAGCTTATTTTCGATGATCAAAAACACCTTTAAGGAATCCCCTGAAGGCGTGCTATCTGCGTATCACGATAATGCATCGGTGGTTGAAGGTAGCCAAGCGACTCGGTTTTTTCCAAACTCTGCTTCGCATGAATACGGTTATTCCGATGAGCCGATTCATATGTTGATGAAGGTCGAAACACATAACCACCCAACAGCCATAGCACCTTTCCCCGGTGCGGCAACGGGTTCGGGCGGTGAGATTCGTGATGAAGGTGCAACCGGAAAAGGCTCTAAACCTAAAGCGGGTTTGTGTGGCTTTTCGGTTTCTAACTTAAAAATACCGGATTACCCCATGCCGTGGGAGAAAGATCACGGCAAGCCATCTCGTATTGATAGCGCGCTGAATATTATGCTTGAAGGCCCGATTGGTGCAGCAGCCTTTAATAACGAATTTGGTCGCCCTTGTATCACCGGTTATTTCCGCACATTTGAAGCCGAAGTACCGGGTGCATCTAAGTTAGGGTCAGAAGGCAAAGAATTACGCGGTTATCACAAACCAATTATGCTGGCAGGCGGTTTAGGTAATATTCGCGCCAATCATATTGATATGAGTGATTTACCTGTAGGTACACCGATTATTGTATTAGGTGGTCCCGCGATGTTGATTGGTTTAGGCGGTGGCGCGGCATCGTCGATGGCAAGTGGTACGTCTGCCGAAAGTTTGGATTTCGCATCGGTACAACGGGGCAACCCCGAAATGGAACGTCGCGCGCAAGAGGTGATTGATCGCTGTGTGGCAATGGGTGATGACAACCCTATTTTGTGGATTCACGATGTTGGCGCAGGTGGCATTTCTAACGCGATTCCTGAAATTGTTAATGATGCAGGGCGTGGTGGACAATTTGAATTACGCAATGTACCGAATGATGAACCGGGCATGTCGCCCATGGAAATTTGGTGTAACGAGGCGCAAGAACGTTATGTTTTAGCGATTGATGCCGAGAAGCTTGATACCTTTAAAAGCTTATGCGAACGCGAACGCGCTATTTATGCCGTGGTCGGTTCTGCCACTGAAGAGCCACATTTATTAGTCAACGACTCTTTATTTGACAATAATCCAGTGCCTCCCGTGGACATGTCGATGGATATGCTCCTTGGCAAGCCACCTAAAATGCTCCGCGATGTGCATCATAAAACCTTCCATAAACCTGAATTAGAACTCAACAATATTAAACTCGATGAAGCGATTGAGCGTGTTTTACGTTTGCCTACCGTGGCATCCAAAGCGTTCTTAATTAATATTGGTGATCGCTCAATTACGGGCATGGTCAATCGTGATCAAATGGTGGGACCTTGGCAAATTCCAGTGGCAGATGTTGCCGTTACCTGTGCCGATTATATTGGTTATCATGGCGAGGCAATGGCACTTGGCGAGCGTACTCCGATTGCCTTAGTCAACCCTGCCGCCTCTGGCAGAATGGCGATTGGCGAGGCAATTACCAATATCGCCGCCGCTAAAATTGGTAAAATATCCGATATTTTCCTTTCTGCCAATTGGATGGCGGCAGCGGGTTACGAAGGCGAAGATGCGGCATTGTTTGATACCGTAAAAGCGGTCGGTGAAGAATTATGCCCAAAATTAGGCATTGCCATTCCGGTCGGCAAAGATTCACTTTCAATGAAAACTGTATGGGATCAAGCCAGTGCAGACGGCACAGAACATTACGAGATGACCGCCCCGCTTTCATTAATCACCACCAGTTTTGCGATTGTGGAAGATGTGCGTAAAACGCTAACGCCACAGCTGCGGACAGACGCTAACGCAAAAGAAGGTGGAGATTCTGATCTTATTTTAATAGATTTGGGCAAAGGTAAAAATCGTTTAGCCGCTTCGGCATTAGCACAGGTTTATTCTCAAGTCGGCGCGCATGCGCCTGATTTGAATGATGCCGATACACTGATTAACTTCTTTAACGTTATCCAACTATTAAATAAGGAAGACAAAATCATGGCATACCATGATCGCTCTGATGGTGGTTTATTAGCGACCTTATGCGAAATGTCATTTGCTGGGCATACCGGTATCACGATTCACTTGGATGATGTAGCTAAAACACCGCTGGAAGCTTTATTTAATGAAGAACTCGGCGCAGTTATTCAAGTCCATCATAGCGATAGAGAAGAAGTCTTGTCGGTATTGCGCGAAGCAGATTTAGGGCGTTGTTCGCATGTCATCGGCACATTAAACAACGATGATGAAATCTCATTCACGTGGGCGCACCAAACCATCTTTCAAAAAGATCGCGTCGATTTACAAAAAATATGGAGCGAAACCAGCTATCGAATGCAAGCCCTGCGCGATAATGATGAGTGTGCGCAACAAGAATTTGAACGCCTCGATGATTCGCACGATGTGGGTTTAAGCGCACGGGTAAGTTTTGATGCCAATGAAGATATAGCTGCCCCTTACATAAACACAAATACACGACCTTCCGTCGCTATCTTGCGCGAACAAGGCGTAAACGGACAACAAGAAATGGCGGTAGCGTTTGACCGCGCAGGTTTCCGCGCCGTCGATGTTCACATGACCGATATTATTTCGGGTCGTACTTCATTGGATGATTTTAAAGGGTTAGTCGCCTGTGGTGGTTTCTCTTACGGTGATGTACTCGGTGCAGGCGGTGGCTGGGCAAAAACCATTCTTCACAACCCCCGCGCAAAGGATGAATTTAGCGCGTTTTTTGAACGCAAAGATGTGTTTGGACTCGGCGTGTGTAACGGTTGTCAGATGTTTTCACACCTACGCCAGATGATTCCTGGCGCAAGCCATTGGCCAGAATTTCACCGTAACGAATCCGAACAATTTGAAGCACGTGTAGCGATGGTTGAAATCATGAATTCGCCCTCCATTATGCTCAAAGGCATGGCGGGCACAAAAATACCGATTGCCGTTGCGCACGGCGAAGGGCGCGCTGTATTTACCGATACCAACACACCTAAAGATATTATTAGTAACGGTTTCGCAAGCCTTCGTTATATTGATAATGCTGGAAATCCAACGGATATGTATCCTGAAAACCCCAATGGCTCAAAGCTTGGCATAACGGGTTTATGTAATACCGATGGACGTTTTACGATTATGATGCCTCATCCAGAGCGGGTTATTCGTACCGTTACAAATTCATGGCACCCTGATGATTGGAGCGAAGATAGCCCGTGGATGCGGATGTTTAGGAATGCGCGGGTTTGGACTGATTAAACAATCATCTAATAACTGAGGGGTCTACTGTAAAAGTACACGTGTAGGTTAGTGCTGAGGAACGAAGCCCAACATGACGCTGTTTGTTGGGCTTCGCAAGCTCAGCACCACCTACGATTTGTATTGCGACACCCTCTACTAAGCGACACCCTCTACTAAACGATGCCCTGTACTAAGCGATGCCCTGAGTAAGTAGAAGGGTGAAGGGAGTTAACCTATTTTAGTAAAAAACCACGCTCTTAGAACGTGTATTTCAGCATTCTATCCCCTCCCTAACCCTCCCCTTGCTAAGGGGAGGGGATACAGCGTGTAATAATCAGGCTAGGAGTCTGTCCGAGAATAGAACAAGCTACTGCAAATCCGCCTGATTGCACCTATTTTCAGTTCAAATTCGTCAAAGGGAACAACCATTCTCCTCTTTTGAACTAAAAATAGGCACTAATCAGTCGAATTTTCGCTACGCTTGCTATTCTCGGACAGCCTCCTAGAGCCTACCCACGCCCTCAGAACGTGATTTTAATTTTAATAAAGTCATTCAGGCATAAGTATTCTTCACATAAGCCAACACCAAATCCTGAAACTCCGCCGCGATATGATCTCCCTTTAACGTCACGGTTTTAACGCCATCTTCATACACCGGCGCAACCGGTGTTTCTCCACTACCGGGTAAACTAATACCAATATTGGCTTGTTTAGATTCGCCTGGCCCATTCACCACACAGCCCATTACCGCGACCGACATTTCTTCTACGCCTTGGTATTGATTTTTCCAAACTGGCATTTGTGCATTTAAATAATCTTGAATATCTTGTGCCAAGTGCTGAAAATATTCACTCGATGTACGCCCACAACCGGGACAAGCAACCACCTGTGGGGTGAAAGAACGCAGGCTTAACGATTGTAAAATTTGTTGTCCTACTTGCACTTCTTTCTCGCGTGGCGCACCGGGTTCTGGGGTCAGGGAAATACGAATAGTATCGCCGATGCCCTGTTGTAATAACACCGACAGCGCAGCGGTTGATGCGATAATGCCTTTGCTTCCCATACCTGCTTCGGTTAATCCTAGATGCAATGGATAATTACATTTTTGGGAAAGTTCTAAATAGGCTCTGATTAGATCTTGTGCGCCACTGAGCTTGCATGAAATAATAATTTTATTATGTGCTAAGCCGTATGTTTCGGCTTTTTGTGCGCTACTTAATGCTGATTCAATCAAGGCATCATGTTGAACCTCGGCTAACTCTTTAGGCGAAGATAATCTTGAATTTTCATCCAGCTTTTTTGCTAATAAGACTTGATCTAATGACCCCCAATTAACACCAATGCGTACCGCTTTATCGTACTTCGCGGCAAATTCAATCATCTTGGCAAACTTTTCATCACCGCTTTTACCCTTGCCAACATTACCGGGATTAATTCTGTATTTTGCCAATGCTTCGGCGCAGGCGGGGACGGCTGATAACAGCTTATGACCATTAAAATGAAAATCACCCACTAACGGTACATCGCAATCCATATTATCCAAACGGTCACGAATCTCGGGTACAGCTTCCGCTGCTGCTTGAGTATTGACCGTAATGCGCACTAACTCCGAACCTGCTTTAGCGAGTTCCGCCACCTGTTTAACCGTGCGTACTACATCTACCGTATCGGTATTGGTCATCGATTGCACTAAAATCGGCGCATCACCCCCGATAGTGTGTTGCGCTACTTTTACGGGAACGGTTTTTTGACGTGTAATCATTTATTTGTTAGTTCTTGTAG